>JAISKQ010000124.1 GCA_031260865.1 Prevotella sp. | reverse complement strand
ACAACGTCATTGCGAGGGCTTGCCCGAAGCAATCCAAACAGTTGATATGGATTGCTTCGTCGTTCCTCCTCGCAATGACGAAGACGAAATTATTTGACTTAGGTATTATAAACGACATTCATTTAAAGTTTTTATTTCTGAAAATCATTAAGGGTGTCTCATTTTTGTTCCGCAATTTCCACACGTCACAATCGCATCATCCTCAGCATTGGCAGGATATTGTAGCGAAACCTGACATTGTGGACATTTCAGATGCACTTGGTTGCAAAATGGACAGGCTCCTGCCGCAGAGGCAGATGGTATATTGTCTATGAATCTTGTTAAACCGGAAATCGCAGCATCCGGATTCAACCAGCCTTTCAATGCACCTTTAGCCATATCAAACAATACATTACCTATTTCAAAGGGTCTGAAACCAACGTATTGCTCGCAATTATAACAATAACCGAAAAAGGCTGTTTCAATATTTCCATGGCATTTGGCACATTTGTAATACAATCCGTTTTGTTGCCATTCATTTTGATTTTCAACATAGTAATTTTCCCCGCAATTTTTACAATTTATCAAAACTTTTATTTCCTCTTCTTGAACTTGAATAATTTGTTCTTGTGGTTCACTTCGTTGATTTTCAACAGGATTATTATTTTCGGATACCGATACTTTCGTTCCGCAGTTAGGACAAAACTTACAATTGTCATCTAACTTATTTCCACAATTATAGCAGTACATAACTCTGTATATTATATTCCCAAAAATCCTCTAATCACTCCTTTCAAAAAAGCTTGACCCATATCTTTTGCGAGTTGTTTTTGATTTTCTTTTTTAGCAATATATTGTTGCCATTCTCGATCGCTCATATTTAAAAATTTGTTGATTTTTTTTCTAACTTGATAGCATGCACTTATACCAATTATAGAACTTATTAACCCAACGAATCCCGTACATAGCCAAAACAAATAAGTCCAATAAGAACTAGACCATAATTTATCCCAAAATTCCATTGAATCATATTGTCTTCCATTTAACCATGCAGTAACATATATTACACCAGAAATAATAATAATAATAATTATGCGCGTGATAGATTTTTTATATTTCACTTTATACTTCATTGCCAATTTATACTGAGGCTTATCTTCCAATGGAATTTCTGTCTCTTGCTTTACAATAGTTTCGTTTCTTACTAAACCTGTTTCTTCAACTTTTGACCCACAGTCAGGACAAAATTTAGCATTGTCCACTAATTTTGTTCCACAATTTTTACAAAACATAATAAATTATTTTAGAGAGTTAATAATATTTAAGTCATTATTCACAAAACACTTTTTTTTATAATAATAGTTCGGCGTTTTTTTGAAATTTGACAGCTCTTTAAATCATAATATGTTTATTTTCAATCAATAATAAATCAATATTAATGTTTTACGAGATACTTATAATCAGTCATATACAAGAAAATACCGAACTGTTGTAAAATACGAAAACGCAGGAACTGTTTTATGTCTATTTGCTTTTGAGGTATCGCCAAACACCTTTCGGAACAAATAAACAACAGCACCTGCGCTCTTTTCTATATATAATAATTATATACAATCAAGAACGCAAGCGTTTGTTGCCTATTACCTTGTTCCGAGTTAGAAATTGGCGATTTCCAAAAGCAAAGTAATATATCTTCAACGCTTACGTTTTTCTAATAAATCCATCCGGTTGCATCGCTATGTCGCCGGATTTGAAACAAAGATAAATAAAGTTTCATTGTCGTCGGGTAAAAAAAATAAAATTATTTCGGTAATAGTTCATATATAGACACTAAGAGTTTGTCTGAATTTTATTCGTTCAAATTTTCAGCGTTTTTTGATATATATTTCTAATACCTGTCTTCAACCCTTGATTCGCATAATTAATATTCTAATATTGTGGTTGTTTTGATATGCAAAACATGTATGAAACATAAACTTCATACATAAATAAAGCATTCACCCTTATTTTTGATAAAAATTTCATTTGAATTCAAATATTATATTAAAGTGAAATTTAAGGTCAAAAATTTTTGTACTTTTGCCCTTTAGTTGCAAAGAGTATAAAAATAAAAAGTAACTGGTATGAAAGTCCTAAAATTTGGTAGCGCGTCAATTGCCACGGCAGACAAACTGAAGACAGTAGCTGAAATTGTTACACGGGAACAAGGCAACATTATTGTTTTATCATCAATGCGTGGTACGGCAGAGGCTTTGTCTGAAATATCAGATTATCTTTATAAGAAAAATCAGGAAGGAGCTATAGAGATAATAAATAAGCTGGAGAAGCATTATGCGGATTTGGTCGCATCCCTGTTCGACACGGATGAAATCAAGGCGATGGCTGTCGATCTGGTTGCAACCAAGTTTAATTATATCCGGAGCTTTACCAAAGATTTGTTTACTCTTTTTGAGGAGCGTGTAGTGTTGGCTCAGGGCGAACTCATCAGTTCGGAGTTATTTTATTTATATCTGTTGGATAGAAAAGTTGACGCGGCGCTGATACCCGCGCTGGATTTTATGCGTACCGATAAAAACGCGTCTCCCGATCCTGCTTATATCAAAGAGAAGTTATCGGCATTGTTAGACGCGTCAAAAGGCGCGTGCCTGTATATAACGCAAGGGTATATTTGCCGAAACGCATACGGCGAAATTGACGACCTCCGTAAGGGCGGCAGTGATTACAGCGCGTCTTTAATCGGTGTCGCTGTAGATGCGGAAGAGGTTCAGATATGGGCAGATGTGTATTCGATGCAGAATAATGACCCTCGTTATGTGAAAGGTACAACGCCTATTCGTCAGTTAAACTTTGATGAGGCAGCCGAATTAGCTTATTTCGGCACAAAAATACTTCACCCGTCCAGTATCCTGCCGGCTAAACTCGCCGATATTCCTGTCCGCCTCAAAAACACGGCGTTTGCCGATGCTGCCGGAACGTTGATTTCCAATGAGACGGAAACAAACGTCATCAAAGCAGTGGGAGCCAAAGATAATATAACAGCCATAAAGATAAAGTCGGGTAAGATGTTGCTGGCTCATGGTTTTCTGCGTCGGGTAACCGAAGTTTTTGAAAACTATCAGACGGCGATAGATATGCTGGCGACATCGGAAATCGGGGTTTCCCTGACAATCGATGATGATAAGAATTTGCAGGTTATAGTAGATGACCTGAAAAAGTACGGGACGGTATCGGTAGATCCTGACATGGTTATTGTGTCGATTATCGGTGATCTGGAATCGGAAGACGCAGGCATAGCTGTTGATATAATGGGAGCTATGAAAGAAATCCCGGTACGAATGCTGTCTTATGGCGGAAGCAAATACAACTTCTCCTTTTTGATACATAAAAAAGATAAAGAGAGGACACTTCAAATATTGAATGACAAATTGTTTAATTAAAATTTTTCTAATTTCAAATGACAAAAGGAAACTTTCCTGTTGAGAAACTGAAAGGTATAGAAACGCCTTTTTACTATTACGATACAGATTTATTGAAGAAGACGTTGAAAATCGTAAAAGAAGAGACAAAAAAATATGGATTTATTCAGCACTATGCAATAAAGGCAAATGCCAATCGCCGGATACTTGAGTTGATAGCAACCGAAGGTTTTGGGGCTGATTGTGTTAGCGGTAATGAAGTGAATGCAGCTATAACCGCCGGATTCCCGGCTTCTAAAATTGTTTTCGCCGGTGTGGGCAAAACAGATAAAGAAATTAACATGGCTTTGGATTTAAACATCTTTTGCTTTAATGTTGAATCGATGCCCGAATTAGCTGTTATTAATGAACTCGCCGCAAAGAAAGGGAAAACGGCGCAAATAGCCCTCCGTATTAATCCCGATGTGGACGCGCATACGCATGAATATATAACAACCGGACTGAATGAAAACAAGTTTGGCTTAAGTATGGCACATTTGGATAACGTGATAGACGTGTTGAAGTTGCTGAAAAATGTGAATCTTATAGGTCTTCATTTTCATATAGGTTCACAAATTGAGGATATAAACATATTTGAGCCATTGTGCAAACGAGTAAATGAATTGCAGGATCTCTTTGAAAAAAGAGAAGTCAAAATTGAACATATAAATGTAGGAGGCGGCTTGGGAATTGATTATGATGCTCCCGACAGTCATCCGGTTTCTGATTTTCAGGGATATTTTGAATTATTTCATAAAAACCTGAAAGTGAGGGATGGACAGATAGTTCATTTTGAATTGGGACGTGCTATTGTCGCGCAATGTGGTGCATTGGTCACAAAAACCACTTATGTAAAACAAGGCGAAAGCAAAACGTTTGTGATTGTTGACGCCGGAATGACGGATTTGATCCGTCCTGCGTTATATCAAGCGTACCACAAGGTAGAAAATATATCGTCCAATCTGCCAATGAAAAAATATGATGTGGTAGGTCCCATTTGCGAATCTTCAGACGTTTTTGTAAAAGACTATGAACTAAATGAGACACAAAGGGGAGATATGCTGGTTTTGCGTTCTGCCGGGGCGTATGGCGAAATCATGGCGTCGCAATACAATTGCAGGGAACTGCCTAAGCCTTATTTCTCAGATAAAATATAAAATTATACGATTAGGATCGAAGCAAGGGGTATATAAATATATAGCTCTTGTCTTTTTCCTAAAGTTCTCATATATACAGCACTATCAATGATTGAACAGATTTTAGCTTATTTCAGATTTGATGTTATAGAGATAATAGGAATATCATTATTCTTTTTCCTTTTCATTATCCAGTTGTTTTATTATTTCAGATATTACAAAAAGCCATATTCAACCGCGAAAAAGAGAGATAAAGACGGTTTCTATACAACTGAAAAGCCTAAAGTGTCGGTAATCATAGTATCTGAAAATGAGGTGGATTCACTAAAGGAAAATTTACCTTTTATCTTACAGCAGGATTATCCCGATTATGAAGTCATAGTCGTAAATAATGGCTCGACAGATGAAAGTGATGAATTATTAAGATCCATAGAATTAAAAGACAAAAAACTATATCACACCGGATTACCATATTCTAACGATTGGAAATTGGATCGACGTAAGTTGGCTTTGACTATTGGGATTAAGGCTGCCAAAAGTGATATATTATTGTTTACGGAACCCTATTGCAAACCTGTGTCCGACAAATGGATAGAATCGATGCTGCGGGAATTGGATCCTGAACGTGATGTTGTTTTGGGATATTCTTTCTTTAAACCTGCGCGGCAATTCTTCAGCCGTGTTGCCCGTTTCGACAATCTGTTGTTTAGTATGCAGTATTTATCACAGGTCATACGTCATAAACCATATACGGGTAATTACAGGAATCTTCTTTTCAGGAAGCATCTTTTCTTTGACAATAAAGGCTTTGCTTCTCTATTGCGTGTCGCAAACGGTGAAGAGCTTTTTATCAGCCGGATTATGACACGCGACAATACTTCCGTAGCCTTGTCTCATGACAGCTTTGTTGAAACAAACTTGGATGATTTCTCTTTATGGAGGCAAATTAAA
This sequence comes from Prevotella sp., assembly GCA_031260865.1. GTDB lineage: Bacteria > Bacteroidota > Bacteroidia > Bacteroidales > Dysgonomonadaceae > Dysgonomonas. Next base: position 664 of record JAISKQ010000124.1, on the reverse strand, counting down.
AGATCATATTTTGCAATTAGGTCATATTTAAAGAGTTCGGCTACCGTGTTTAAGTTTGAAATATTCAGCAGGAGTATATTTTATATGCTCTTTATAGCCTTAATCATTTATAGTGTTATACTTCAAAATTGGGTATTGTTGGGTATAGCCGTATTCTTGTTCTTAATAAGATTAATTACCCAATTAGTTATCATAAATAAAGACGCCCGGTATTTTATGTCCGGAAAGTTTTATTTTTCACTTATCGTTTTAGATATTATACAACCTCTGTACAATATAAGATTTAAAAGCTGGCGAAAAAGGCGTTAATCAGCTTTTTTTGCAACTTTGGCTTTCTTCTTGATGTTATACTTGAACTTAACCCGAAAAGCTGTGGGAGATGTCAAATTTTAAAAAGTGACAAAAGTAACAGTTTTTCAGTAAATAGTTTACTATATTTCAAGTTTACTAACATGCTAGAACTCTAGTAAACTTGTAAACTTGTAAACTCAAAAACTTAAAAAGGTGACAAAAGTAACACTTTTCGGGTAACACCGCATCGCGCTATTCTTCTTCATTTTCTCGTAACTTGTAACTATATCATCATTTCAAAGACCTTCTTGTTTCAATCGAATAGATAGAAGCTAAAATTCGCTCTCGTTAGAGAGCCTATCTATATAGGCAG
>JAISKQ010000123.1 GCA_031260865.1 Prevotella sp. | reverse complement strand
ACAACGTCATTGCGAGGGCTTGCCCGAAGCAATCCAAACAGTTGATATGGATTGCTTCGTCGTTCCTCCTCGCAATGACGAAGACGAAATTATTTGACTTAGGTATTATAACCGACATTTATTAAAGATAATAAGGCATGAGCCAATTCAAAAAAATTGGCTCACACAGAATGTTGTTTCAGAAAATATCAAAATTTATAACCGCAACTAATCCTGAATATTTGATTGCGAAAAGCTTCAACTTCTCCATCTTCATTTGTTAAACCACGCTGATAACCCAATCCAATATAGATACGGTTTATTTCCATGCCCACTCCGACATTCACACCTACGTCAAATCTATTGTATTCATCATAAGATGAAGCCCTTACCGTTTCGTAATTGTCTTCCGAATGTACAATATATTTTAGTTTGCCAAATAGTCCGTATTTTGCGTAAAGTCCAAAATCTATAACTAATTTGGTAGATGAAGTAATTGCAGGACGGAACGAGAAATTAGCAGGAATTTCAAGAAAATATCTATCTACCGTTCCGTCTTTTAAATAAAATAGTTTATTACCATCGAAACCAAAGCTATGGAGCGAAAATAAAGCGGCAGGTTGAAAATAAAATTTCTCCGACAGTTTGAAATCATAGGTAGCGCCCGCGTGAAACCCAACTTTATATTTTGTGGCATAAGCGCCTGATAATGTACCATAGTCAAGCCCCGCTTTTACTCCCCATTGAGAATAAGCAGATAAAGAAAATAATAAGGCAAATAATAATAATTTAAGTTTCATGAATAGTAAATTTAAGTTGTTATTTATGTTAATTTTTTACAAATATGGTATAATTTTCATATTCAGCAAAAGATATAACATAAAAAGATAAAAAAATATACCAATTTTTTTTGAATTAGCTCATACAGAGAATGTTGTTTCAGAAAATATCAAAATTTATAACCACAACTAATCCTGAATATTTGATTGGAATAGAACCTCATTTTTGAAGAAAAAAATAGGTAAAAGCGAAAAGAAATAAACCCGGAGCATTTTTAGATGTCCGGGTTTTAAATACTTTTTATAGTGCAGATTACAATGCTTGATAATAATCAATATTGCAAGGGCACTTCTTGAATTACAAAGTTATTCATTTTGCTTTGTTTCGCAAAATTATTTTGTTAATTGTTTTGTTGAATTAACTATATTTATATCCTGTACAATTTTCAATAATACATTTAATCTCTGAATTACTTTTGTGCTTATTAAATAGATTGTTTATTTCTGTCCGCATCTCAATAGCTCTATTTTCAGATATTCCTTTCAAAATAAAAATAATTACCTCTATAACAGAATTCAATATATTTTTATTTGAATTATTTATACTCAAAGCCGGACCATTACGTAAAGATTTAGCTAATGTGAAGTCAAACAAAACACGTCCGTGTGCGCAAGTATTTCGTATTTCAACAATGCTGTTCATATAACCTTCGAATATTTCAACATTCCGTACTCCATACTTTTTTGCGATACATTCGCGCACTTGTAAGTCTTTTAGATTCTTGAATATCGTTAAAACCCCTCCAAATGTAAGGAATTCTAAAGTTTTCCATGCCGGAGCATATTTATCATTTATATATTTATCATGGTGTAATTTTATGATGCGATAACGTTTAAAGGTGGTCGTATAAACTTTATCGTCAAATTCGTCAATATATTTTCTTGTCATAATTGATGGATCAACAAACCAAGTACTTGAGTTGTTATACTTATTGGAAACCTCGTACACTACTTTTGTTCTAAAGTTTACTTCGATTCTGTTTATATATTTTACAAGAATGTTTCTTAAATCCATGTCAAAGTAATACAGATTTACAACATCCGAAATTTTAGCTCCCTTTCTATACAAGTGAGACCTTTTTTGCTTCTGCGGATAGCTTTTTTCAAATGGAAAACAATAAAAACCTAAACGAAAATATCCTATATCTCCCAGTATTTCCTTTGCTTTATCATCCCCAATATCTAGGGTCATCCCTCTATTCGTTAGTACTCTTAACTGCTCTTCAATTGTTGTTGATTCTTTCATGTTTCACATTTTCAATACACAAAAGTAATATAAAAATCATTTAATAACCCATCACTTTTTAGCCTTATCTCTTATATTCTTCTTTGTATTTAACATCAGTTTATCAACCTTTTTCGAGATGTAATATCGGATAACCTTTTCCTTCGCCGTCATATTCGTCCCTGCCTACTTCCCTGAAGCCAAAATGATAATAAAAATTAAGAGCGTCCGTGTTTTGCTCATTCACATCCACTTTCCGCGCGTTCAGGGTTTTTACCGCGTAATTAAGCAATATCTTGCCTATGCCGGTGCTCCTGCTTTCATTATCCACAAAAAGCATTTCTATATTATCGTCGCTAATACCCAAAAAAGCTTTGATTATGCCTTTTTTATCTTTGTAAACGTATAAATCGACATGTTCAAAGTAGATAGGTATATGAGATTTGTAAAATTCAAAATCTTCGTTGGACAAGAAACCATGAGTCGCTATCACCGCGCTTTCCCAGATGTCTATCAATACCGGATAATCTTTTTTATCAGCTGAAGTAATCATTTTATTTTATTTACTTTTTTATCATTCAATATTAAGGACTTTTCCGTTTCCAAAGGTATTAAAAGATATGATTGCGGAATAATAAGACAGCGTTAATTTTTCATCAGCCTCCATTATATAATTTACAGGTACTTTTCCGTAGAAAGAAGCCCATTGTGAATATGAGCTTGGAGGACCAAGTATATAACCGCACTTCGACAAGGCGTATAAATCCTTTACTCCTGACGATTCAGGTATCATAAAGCAATCCAAGTCTTTATAATTGTTCAAATCGACTGATTCATTCGAGCAAACAAGGAATTTCACTTTCTCCCCGCTACTTTCCAGTTGCTTTTGGATGTGATACATCTGACGGGCGTATTCCTCGTCCGTATAGTAATATATACCATTGAGCCATTCTTTATAATCGCCCCTGCGGATATGGACGCCTACCACGGTAAAATCGCGAAACGAAGAAAATAAGCGATCCACCGGATTTGTTATATCCTGTCGGAAAGAAAAGATACGGCGCATTTCGTCCGCCTGATTCACAACCATTTCGGCATTTCCCAGCCGGTTAGACCAGCCTTCGATAAGGTTCAGATGAAAGAATTTTGAAAAAATATTCGGACGTCCGTTTTGTATATATCCGCGCGATTTGAGGGAAAGAAAAAACCTTTTCAAACGCTTTCTTGAAGCGAATTTTATCAGTTTATTACTGTTCAGGTCATCAAACGCGTCCGAATATTCGGAGAAATTAATGACCAAAACCTTTTCTTTATACTGAAGTCCATACGCTATGGAAGGAAGTAAAGACCATATCCTGTTGCATAGCTGTCCCGGAGAATCGTAGTTTATAATCATTCAATGCCTGCAATTTAAGAACGCGTAAAGGTATAAATTAATTATCGGATATATTATACTGAATACCGATAAGACGCATGGGCGTCGTTTTTTTATTTCTTCTTTAACAGTAAATTTTTAAATATCATAATAAGCTTGTTTTCAACAAACTTATGATAAAATATACCCACGGTTGTAGAAAAAATAAGCAAAAGTATTATCAGCAAATCCGGATTAATAAGCGCGAGTTGTTCTTTAAGCGCGTGAAATAAAATGAAATTGACAATAGGATGAATCAAGTATATTGAATAGGAAGCGTCGCCTATCAAGGCTATTTTATCACTCTTTAAAAAATGAAAGGAAGTCCTTTTTTCCAAGAATAAGAAACATGTAAACAATAAAACAGAAGGAAATCCGAATATAAAAAGGCGATGCCATGTATATACACCCTTGTTGATAAGATATGCTTCCCCTACTTCTCCATGTCCGTTAAACAATAAATAGGTATAAAAAACCACCGCTATCAACCCTAAGGCGACAGGTACAAAAACAGTTATTTTCTTTATCTTCCTATAAAGAACGGCTATCAACATCCCCGCTCCAAATTCAAGGAACATCGGATTTGTGACAAATATATAATGAATCTCGCGCACAGGAAAAAAGAAGCCTATCACAAAAAGCGCGAAAAAGACGAGGAATAAGTATATCTCCCTTCCTTTAACTATCGAAAGAGCAATAAACGCCGCGTAAAGAAGATAAAAAAACCATTCGTAACTCAGCGTCCAACCAACATATATAATGGGATATATAAATTCTTCGCCGAAATCAAATATTGGAATAATGAATAGGGTCTTTACTATAATATCAAACGAATATTCATTCGGACTCCATATCAAGTAACAAATGAAAAGAATCAGGCATGAAGCGTAAAAGACGGGGTTTATCCTTATAAATCTCTTTTTCAGGTAGCGAACGAGATCCTTCATACCGGATTCCTCACTGGCTATATAAGAAATAATGAAACCTGATATTATAAAAAACAAATCTACACCAAATAGTCCAACAGATTTAAGAAAATAAAAATTTTGCTGGAAAGATGTTCCTCCACACGCCATTTGCAAAATAACCGAATGGACATAGACTATCAATATTACAGCTAATCCTCTAAGATACTGTACTGAATAAAGTTTTTCCTTAACCATCGGCTATTATGTGTTGTTTGTGTGTTGTTATTTTTATACATTAAATCTAAAGTGCATAATATCACCGTCTTGCACTATATATTCTTTACCCTCCACATTCATTTTTCCGGCTTCTTTCACCGCAGTTTCTGAACCTAAAGAAATAAAGTCATCGTATTTAATCACTTCCGCGCGGATAAATCCTTTTTCAAAATCGGTATGTATAACCCCCGCGCATAGAGGAGCTTTCCATCCCGCCGTAAAGGTCCAGGCACGTACTTCCTGAACTCCCGCCGTGAAATAGGTTTGCAAACCTAAAAGTTTATAGGCGGACTTTATAAGGCGAGCCACGCCCGATTCTTCCAAACCAAGTTCGGAAAGGAACATCTGTCGTTCGTCAAATGTTTCAAATTCAGCTATTTCCGATTCTATTTTAGCGGCTACAATCAGTATTTCAGCGTCTTCATCTTTCACTGATTCGCGTATCTGCTCCACATAGTTGTTTCCCGACACAGCGCTTGCCTCATCTACATTGCAGATATAAAGCACAGGTTTATATGTTAACAAATATAAATCTTTGGCTATTTTTTCGTCTTCTTTGTTGTCAAATTTGACCGTGCGTGCCGATTTTCCCTGCTCAAGGGCTTCTTTGAACTGAGCCAATATTTCATAAGCGCGCTTTGCGTCTTTATCGCCCCCTGTTTTCGCTTGTTTTTCAACTTTCTGAATACGGGATTGCACGGTTTCCAAATCTTTCAGCTGCAATTCTATATCTATGATTTCTTTGTCGCGCACAGGATTTACGCTGCCATCGACATGCGTGATATTATCATCGTCGAAACAGCGTAAGACATGGAGTATAGCGTCTGTTTCGCGTATATTGGCAAGGAATTTATTGCCAAGCCCCTCTCCTTTGCTGGCGCCTTTCACAAGACCTGCTATGTCAACAATTTCCACCGTAGTGGGCACAATACGATGAGGTTTCACCAATTCAGCCAGTTTATTCAACCGTTCGTCGGGAACAGTGATAACCCCTACGTTCGGTTCTATCGTACAGAAAGGAAAATTAGCAGATTGAGCTTTAGCGTTTGATAAACAGTTGAAAAGAGTGGACTTGCCTACATTTGGCAGTCCTACAATACCACATTGTAATGCCATTATATTATATAAATTATTTTTTAGGGTACAAAGATAGTAATTCTTTTAATATCCGTATTTTATACAAAAATATAAATTATACCTAAGTACGCGCCGTATATATCATCAAAATATCACTTTATCTATCACTTCCTTCGCCGTTTTTTCCATTACTTTATATCCTTCTAAGTTAGGATGCACGGCATCTTTCGCGTAAGCTTCTTTTAAAGCGTCATTTTCGTCGCGCATCACCGAAAAATAATCGACATAAGCGAAACCTTTTGCTTTCGCGTAAGCCTCTATATTCGCGTTCAAAGCCTTTATCTGACCGGGCACATCTTGTATTTCCTTCCGCCATGGATAGTCCGAGGCGGGAGTAACAGAAGATAAAATCACTTTAATACCGTTCGCGTCGGCTAATTCAGCCATTGATTTTATATTGTCAAACGTGAGATTGGCATCGTATTTACCTGTATTTTCAGCAATATCATTCGTACCTATATTAATCAATACCGCCACCGGCTTAAGATTAATCACATCCTGACGAAAACGGGACAATAATTGAGGACTTGTCTGACCACTGATACCTCGCCCTATATAATTATTAGAACAAAAGAAAACGGGATCTTTTTCTACCCATCCTTCCGTGATGGAATTGCCTATAAACACTACCCTCTTCTCCCCTTCCGCCTGAGCCGGCAGCGCCGCGTTTTCCGCCGCGTACCTTTCCAAGTTTATTAACTTATTAAATTGCTGCGCTTCTGATGAAAAGCAAAAAAATGAAAGAAAAGACATCATTAATATTAGTTTTTTCATAATAAATATAAATTTGGTTTTTAAAAATTAAAAGAATATCCTATGCTGTAAAATAAATTATTTCCATAAGGAGAATAATCATTTTGCACAACATCGTATTGTATCATGGCTATCATTCCCATAAAACGAACGCCGCCTCCCACAAGAAAAGAAGGAACAAATTTGTTTGTTTTCACTTGGCTTTCGCTTCTGTAATCCACTGTTTCCCACACACGGCTGATTTCGGGTTGAATGCTAAGCACAATATATTCAACAGGATAAAAACGCCCGAAAACATCAAAACTTAAATAATGCCTGCTCCATTTATAATCGTACTCTTTTTCCCTAAAATAACTATATCCTAACCCCGCTCCGGCGGTAAAATATTTGGAAAAATCATATCCTACCTGCGGAGAGATGCCAATAGCCGTATAATCTCCGAATTGCAGATTAAGATTACCTCCGAAATTCAACTTGGAAGCATCAAAACCCGATTTTGAACTATATCCTCCTTTATTATTATAGCTTTGAGGATAAGCCGTATGAACGCTCAATATTAGAGCTAAAATAAAAATCAATTTTTTCATATTTTCATAATTAGTCGATTTTGTAAGTTTGTTCCGATAATTTTTCAATAGCCTTTTGTATCAACGGTTCCATTATCGTTTTATATCCTTCTTCATTCGGATGCAATCCATCCAAAGAATAAGTAAATTTCATACCAAAATCAGGGTCGCTCATCGGCGTATTATAATCCACATAACAATAATTTCTTTCGTCCGCATAAGCTTTTATCCGTTCATTCAAATCATTTACCTTTTCAGGCACGCCGGTAATAGGTTCCCAACCATGCCCCTTACATGGCAAAACAGAAGTCAGTATAACCTTTATACCATTCATATCGGCTAACTCAGCCATCGATTTGATATTATCCATCGTAAATACAGGATCATATTCGCCCGTCCTTTCTCCTATATCATTTATTCCCGCGTTTATGACCACAATCTTAGGATGCAATTCGATTACATCCCGGCGAAAACGAAGTAGAAATAAAGAACTTGTCTGCCCTCCTATCCCCCTGCACACATAATTATTATCCACAAAAAAACGATAACGCAGATGCACCCAGTTTTCCGTGATGGAATTGCCTATAAACACGACCCTGTTCTCATCAAACTCGGGAGCTTTCAGTTGGCTGTTTGCCCAAGCATAAGCATTCAGTTTGAAAATATCATTGTTCCTGCGGTTCTTATATAATTCGTAACCTGTATAAGCTAATAGCATTATATTCAGTAAAATAGATATAATAAAAACAGTATATAACAACTTCTTTTTCATATAAAACCAATTCAATATATCAAATCAACTTTATTAAACATTATATATATATTATTCTTTCTTTTTAAACTTAACAAAAAATCATCGTGATAGTAATAGCCTGTTCAATTTGTTTATTCTTTTTTCATCTAAAGCTTGTTTATTTTGATATTAAAAATTTATTAGCGAATAAATACGAGTTATTAAACGGAGTAAAATTAGACAAATTATTTATATAAAGAGTATTATAGACTTTATTAAAATGATGTTAATAACATCTGATGTTGAAAAAATAGTTATTTGGAATTGTCATTGCCGTGTTGAAAAAACTTTAATAGATAAATGATAACTAACTGTGATTTTTTATTGTTTTTTGCGACTTATTTCATATATGTTCTTTTGATTCTGAAAACAATACTTTTTATTTAAAAAATAGTTGACCTTTTATTAACAGCTTTTCAACAATGTTTTGAATAAGGATGAAACAAAGGGAAAAAATAAGGATAATCACAGATAAATATATAAATTTGTTTTTAATTAAAAATAGAGTAAAAGATGAAAAGTTTTTTTAAAAGTTTATTAGCCTCTGTTTTAGGATGTTTTATCGTCCTTGGAGTGTTCTTTTTAATATTTTTCATATCGTTAATGGCTATTTCCATTGGCTCGTCTGAAAAATTCGACTTAAAGGATAACACAGTGCTTACGCTCAAACTTGAAGGAGCTTTATCCGAAAGGGTACAATCAAATCCACTGATGGAGTTGTTGGGACAGAATACAAATGTGGAGCTTGGTTTGGATGATATTCTCTCTGCCATAAAGAAGGCGAAAGAGAATGATAAGATCAAAGGTATTTATATCAACGTGAGCGCTTTTTCCGCTGCTCCGGCATCGTTGAAAGAAATAAGGGATCAGTTGCTTGATTTCAAAGGAAGCGGCAAATTTATTGTTGCCTACGGGGATGTTTACACACAAGGCTGTTATT
>JAISKQ010000045.1 GCA_031260865.1 Prevotella sp. | reverse complement strand
ACATTTATCCGCAAGGTGCGACCTTCTTGGTTTATGAGAAGTTTACTTTCACCGCATTCCACAGTAAATTTTATGCTTCCGGTAGTCTTGATTATGCTTATACCGAGCCTGACGGAACGCAAATACATGTGACATGCCAGCGCAGGGGGCAACCTATCGAAGTGTATATAATTCCGCCGTTGCCTGCTGTACATCATGTTTATAAGGAGTTTTACCCGAATGGCAACCTGAAACAAAAAGGATTGTACCTACCCCAACAACTCTGTATCGGGAAATGGCTGCAATGTGATGAAAGCGGGTATTGCACAGTCCTTGATTATGAGGCAGGCAGAGGTTCGTTCGGCTATAATGGGGTATTGAAGATTTTAGATCAAAGAGGCTATACCCGCGCAAACGGCTGGTCTTTTGTCATCTGGTTCAAAGATGATGCCAATCAGTGGGGAGTAAAGGTGCAAAATGATACCCTGTATAGAATGCTGGTCATAGACGCCGATTCGGGCGAGATAGTAGCTGAAGCGGAGTATCAGTTTAAGCAGACGAATACTGTACCACCACAACAGGATACATATATCGAGCCTAAATATACCTATTGATTTTAATATATTGCATATCAATATAATACATATCACATTCGCCGCGATAGGCGTAATATGTTTATAATGAACATATTAGATATAAGCGGCGAATAGAAGGACTATGCAATAAGTGGGTTTAACATAAATTTAATGTAAATTTATGTTAAACCCACTTATTAGACCTGTATCCCGTTAAATAAATGAAACTAACTGAACTATTTACGTGCTGTATGGTTTTATATTGTGTGTAGTTTGTAAAGTTTGTGTTAAGGTAGGAGAAGTCTGCGATGTGATGTTGCGGACTTCTATTTTTAAGGAAATTGACCCACTTAATTGGCTCACTCATAGAAAATCGATGAGGTCTTTGCTGTTCATACGCTCTATTCCTGACCGGATCGCCGCTTTATCTCCTGCCAAACCGTGCTTATAGACGCCTAATATAGCCGCGTGAGCGCTATTATATCCTCTGGACAATAACCCTGTGATATACCCCGTGAGAACGTCCCCACTGCCTCCTTTCGCCATGCCGCTGTTGCCTGTCGAATTGAAATAACAGTCGCCATCAGGCAAACAAATCATTGTATATGCCCCTTTTACCACGATGATCGATTGCAGGCTTGAGGCTAATATTCTCACATTCTTTATTTTATCTTCTTCATTTTGCCATTCGCCAATGAGCCGTTTCAGTTCTCCGAGATGAGGGGTAAGGATAGAACCTGCCGGGATATGCTGCCTCAGATTGTAATTTTCGGATAATATATTCAAAGCGTCCGCGTCAATCACAATCGGCTTATACACACTGTTCAACAACTGCTTGAAAGCGTTTAACGTCCGGTGGTCTTTCCTCAATCCGCATCCGACGCCGATACTGGTATACGCGGATATATTTTCGGGTAGCGTTGCAAAGCAGGGCGCTTCATCAAGGCTTAGCATCGCCGAAGGATAGTTAACCTGTATCGCCAAACGTTCTTCTTCGGGTATATGGATAGTGACTAACCCGCAGCCCGAGCGTAAAGCCGCGCCTGTGGCAAGGGTTGCCGCGCCTGCCATTCCCCTTGAACCGCAAATCAGCAGCGCGTGCCCAAAGTCGCCCTTATGCGCGAATTTGCCCCGTTTCAAGGTGATGGTTTCAATCAACTCTTCGGTTACATAATGGTAGGCGGATGACGAACCATCTATAAACTCTTTACTCAGCCCTATAGGTACTATCTTGGTTTCTCCGCAATATCCGCCGGCTTCGGGCAACAGCATCGCCAGCTTGGGAAATTCGAGCGCGAGGGTAATATCGGCTTGGATGATCCGTTGATTTGCGTTGCCAAATTCATTGATCATACCGGACGGGAGGTCTATGGAGATAACTTGATTCGGCAATGAGTTTATCCTTGCGATAATAGACGAAAGAGGTTCTTTTAGTTTTCCTTTTACCCCTGTTCCAAGCAAGGCGTCTATTATTATACTTTTGTCGTCAATGCTTTCAAGGTCTGTAACGTTGATATACGCGGGCAGCCGCTCCATGTTTACTCTGCAATTATCAGTCAGTTCCTCTTTGTCAAAAGGTAAATAAACCGAACAGTCATACCCCGTATGATGAAGGATACGGGCGACAGCCAGCCCATCGCCGCCGTTATTGCCTTTCCCGATAAGGAATACAAGGGCGGTTTCCCGGCTTATATTGTTGCTTATCCATCGCGCGATAGCATTGGCTGCCCTTTCCATCAGGTCGATAGAGCTGACAGGTTCATTATCAATTGTATATTGATCGGCTTCTTTAATTTGAGTATCGGTTAATATTTTCATGATATAAGTAATTTAGTTACAAGTTACAAAAGTTACAAAAGTTACAAGAGTTGCAAGAGTTATAGTTTACAAGTTGACTGGACGGCAAACTCATTTTAGTATTTAATAATAAGTTATTTGTCCTCCATCCGAATCCATAAATTCCCGTAATAACGACTGCATATATTCAACGGCATCCGGCAATCCTTCTTTTCCGCTGTATCCGTTTATAAGAGCGAGGAATCGGGTTGTACCCAATTCTATTTTCGCGCGTTCGTGGTCGCTGGTCGGAGTGCCGATACCGCCCGATGAATCGCGATATACAGGCAGTCCTTCTATATTCAAGACGCCTTTGCCGATACCCTCATAAGGTTCGTCCGCTTTGCCGATGCCCAGCGTAAGCGTGTCGCCCTGTATTTTATCCGCGTCGAAGCCTCCGATTGAATACCCTGTTTTAATAGAGACAAGATTGATAAGGTCAACCAACGTATCTATTTGATATAGGGGTAAATCTCTTAATATGCGTCGACGGAGAGCCTCCGCCGATGGACGATAGCGGTTCGGGTCTTTCCCAAATTTTTTATAAGCCTCTCTTGTGGCTGCTATGGCAGGGTTCTTCTTTATGTCTTCGATCTGGTGACCTGCTTTATACTCGGCGGCGTAACTATTTATTCGCGTCCATAGCTCTTCATTATGTGGGGTATTCTTTACCTCCGCATAAATCGCGACTCCGGCGAAGTCCTGCCACAGGGTCTTTATTTCTTCGGATACTTTAATTTTTATCATAATAGTTTTCTCAATCTTCGTCTTTTTAGAATAAAAAAAAGTGACAAAAGTAACAGTTTAGAGTTCAAGTTTACTATAGTTCAAGTTTACTAGCTTGCAAGAACTCTTGTAAACTCATTACTCAAAACTTATTACTTACTACTCATAACTTAAAACTTAAAAAGGTGACAAAAGTAACAGTTTTCAGGTAACAGTTCTTTAGTTTACTAGAGTTCAAGTTTACTAACATGCAAGAACTCTTGTAAACTCATTACTTACTACTCATAACTTAAAACTTAAAAAGGTGACAAAAGTAACAGTTTTTAGTTATCACCGCTTTGCGCCATTCTTCGTTCTTATAAACTTGTACACTTGCAAGCTTGTATACTCAAAAACTTAAAAAGGTGACAAAAGTAACAGTTTTCGGTCAATCATCGCTTCGCTCCATTCTTCTTGTAAACTTGTAAACTAAAACTCTCGTAACTTGTAACTTGTAACTTGTAACTATTTTATATTAGATAATTTAAAAAAAATTTAATACATATTTTAGAGTTAATTTTATCTAAAAATAAATATCAAAAACGCTATTACTTGGCGTAAACTCTGCCTTCTGTCATTCCGTCAAGTTGACAGCAATAATCCCGATAAGGATTATCGCTCGGTGGGAAAAACTTGACAGTAATAAAACAACAAATATAATAGAAGTCCCCCAAACCATTTCAAAAACGGAGCAAAGACCTACAAAATCGTAAATGTAGGAATCTTAAATCAATAAGGAAACATATTTCCCATTATATTTATAATAGTATCGGCACAACGTTCGTATTCATTACACTCCTCTATCGCAAGGTAATAGTCAACCATGTTGTTAATATTGAGTCGAAATTGAATCCGAAGGATTCGCATGTTTATAGAAATGATGGGAGATAAATGACGTGCAGTCCAACTTTTTTTCAAATTTCTATGATGATAAACTTTAAAAAATTGTATTTTGTGGTCGAAAATAAAAAATTACATGTTGTCAACATTGAGTCGGAAATGAATCCGAAGGATTCACATGTTTATAGTAATGATGTAATATAAACGACATTCGACCCCTTCGGGGTCGCACACTACGGAGGATGACAACGATTCTATAAACATGCGACCCGTTGGGTCGGAAAATAGACAAACACATAAAAATGATAAACAAAAGAAACATTAAATAAATAAATTATGGCGGAAACATTTTCTCAAATATATATTCAAATCGTATTTGCTGTTAAAAACAGGGATTCTTTGATTAATCCCTCGTGGGAAGAAGGACTATACAAATATATTACAGGTATTGTTCAAAATAAAGGACAAAAAATGCTGGCAATCAATGGCACAACAAACCATATTCATTTCCTAATCGGGATGAAACCAACTTGTTGTTTATCGGATTTGGTGAGAGAAATTAAAAAATCGTCTAATGCTTTTGTAAAGGAAAAGAAAATCACCAAATTCAATTTTCAATGGCAAGAAGGCTTTGGTGCATTTTCGTATAGTCATTCTGCGTTGGATAATGTGATTCAATATATACAAACACAGAAAGAACACCACAAAAGAAAAACTTTCAGAGAAGAATATTTGAACATTCTCAATAAATTTGAAATAGAATTTAAGGACGAATATCTTTTTGAATGGATAGAAGATAATTAGCCCCAAGTTGAAAATGAATCCGAAGGATTCACATGTTTATAGAAATGATGGGAGATAAACAACATTCGACCCCTGCGGGGTCGAACACAACAGGGAATGACAACTATTCTATAACCATGCGACCCTTTGGGGCGGGTAATAGACAAACACCTAAAAATGATAAACAAAAGAAACATTAAATAAATAAATTATGACCAAAGAAAATGCAATTAAACTATTTGATGACAAAAAAATCCGTACCGTTTGGAACGAAGAGGAGGAAGAATGGTATTTCTCGGTAGTGGATGTGGTAGCGGTATTGACAGACAGCCCCAATCCTCAAGTATATTGGCGTGTACTAAAAAAACGCCTGCGCGATGAAGGAAATGAAACCGTTACAAATTGTAACGGTTTGAAACTACTTGCGCCTGATGGCAAAATGCGTATGACCGATGTTGCTTCTACCGAGCAGTTATTCAGGATAATACAATCCATTCCTTCACCCAAAGCAGAGCCTTTTAAGATTTGGCTGGCTCAAGTTGCCAAACAACGTTTAGATCAACTTCAAGACCCTGAACTGTCCATTGAGCAGGCAATGACCGATTATAAACGTTTAGGTTATTCCGATAATTGGATAAACCAACGCCTGAAAAGTATCGAAATTCGCAAAGATTTGACGGATGAATGGAAAAAACACGGCTTGCAAGAAGGCATAGAATTTGCTTCACTGACCGATATTATCTACAAAACATGGGCGGGAAAGACAGCCAAGGAATATAAACAGTTCAAAGGGTTGCATAAAGAAAATCTGCGCGACAATATGTCTAATAAGGAATTGGTTATCAATATGCTTGCCGAATTATCGACCAAAGAAATATCAGAAGTTTCAAACCCTGAAACATTTCCCGAACACAAAGATGTTGCCCGACGTGGCGCTAACATAGCCAAAGAAGCTCGTATAAAGTTGGAAGCAGAAACAGGCAAGCAAGTGGTTAGTCCGCTCAATGCAAAAAGTGTTTTACCTATTGAAAATAACGAGAGTTCATTATGAATATGATAGATAAAAACAAGAACATATAAAATTGAATCCGAAGGATTCGCATGTTTATAGCAATGATGGGGCATGTACAAATCCTATAAACATGCGACCCTTTGGGTAGGGAGAAAGACATATCAGCACATTTGCGTCATCTACCCATTACCGATTTCAGCATAGCCGGTATTTCCGACGGTTCTTTTGCCACTCTAACCCCCGCGGCTTCCAACGCCGCTATTTTCTCGGCTGCTGTACCCGAGCCGCTGGAAATAATAGCGCCGGCATGTCCCATTTGTTTTCCCGCAGGCGCCGACCGACCGGCGATGAAGCCCACGACAGGCTTGGTTACATGCTTTTGGATATATTCCGCGGCTTGCTCCTCTGCGTTACCGCCTATTTCGCCAATCATAACTATCGCGTCTGTCTCCGGATCGTTTTGCAGCATTTCCAGCAATTCCCTGAAATAAAGCCCTACAACAGGGTCGCCTCCCATACCTACGGCGGAAGATTGTCCCATACCATTCGCGGTAAGATGATAAACCACCTCGTAGGTTAATGTACCGCTACGACTGATAACTCCTATGTTTCCTTTTTTGAATATTTGTCCGGGCAAGATCCCCACAAGGCTTTTCTCCGGAGACATTAATCCCGGGCAATTGGGTCCGATAAGCATGGCGCCTTTCATCTCTACAAAGCGGTAAGCCTTGACGACATCAAGGGTAGGAACTCCTTCCGAAATGCAGATAATCAACTTCACACCTGCATCGGCTGCTTCCATAATAGCATCGGCGGCAAAGCGGGCGGGCACAAATATAATCGAGGTATTTGCCTGTGTCGCTTCCACCGCTTCGCAAACCGTATTGAAGACGGGTATTCCGTGAATCTCCGTACCTCTCTTTCCGGGAGTGACGCCCCCTACGATATTCGTTCCGTATTCTTTCATTTTTTGCGTATGGAAACTACCATCCCTACCGGTGATTCCCTGCACTATCAATCGTGTGGATTTATCTATAAGTATGCTCATGATTTTTTAGTTAGCGGTTAATTAATCAAATGAATTATTTTGATGCTTCTACAGCCATCCGTGTCGCGTCACCCATTGTCTCCGCGACTTTGAAACGTGTGCCTCTAAGCATTTCCCTTCCTTCTTTTTCGTTGGTTCCCGTCAGTCGCACAATCACAGGAATATCCGTCTCCAATTGTTCAAAAGCGGCAAGTAACCCCGACGCTACATCGTCACAACGGGTTATACCTCCAAATATATTGATCAACACGACTTTCACTTTAGGGTCTTTCAACAATAATGTCATGGCGTCAATTACCTTGTTGGGATTAGAGCTGCCTCCAATATCCAGAAAATTGGCAGGAGTACCTCCGTATAGTTTTATCATGTCCATTGTAGCCATTGCTAACCCTGCGCCATTAACCATACAGCCAATCTCGCCATCCAGATGGACAAAGCTAAATCCTTTTTCTTTCGCGGCTGTTTCTACTTTCTCATCTTCCGTCGGCTCAAACAATTTCAGAACCTGCGGTTGACGATATAACGCGTTATCATCAAAAGTCATTTTTGCATCTACAGCAACCAATTCTCCCTGATTGGTAAGAACAAGCGGATTAATCTCCGCTAAGGAAGCATCCGTCTCAATAAACAATTTATACAGTTTTTGAAGGATAATAGCCATCTGATTTACCTGCGATATATCTTTAAACATCACAAACGCGAATTTCCTTGCCAGATAATCGGGAACGCCGACCAATGGATCTATCGGAAATTTATGAATCTTTTCGGGTGATTTCGCAGCTACATCTTCTATATCCACGCCTCCTTCGGCACACATCATCAATACGACCGATTTTGTATTACGATCGATAATGAAACTCATATAATATTCGGAACCGATATCTACGGCTTCAGTCACGATGATCTTATTTACAGGATAGTCTTTAATTGTGAGTTTTAGGATATTACCGGCATGTAATAACGCGTCTTCTCTACTTTTGGCGAGTTTTACACCTCCGGCTTTACCTCGTCCTCCGGTAAGCACCTGCGCTTTTACCACCACATACTCCATGCTTAGCGCATCATAGGCTATTCCTGCTTCACCTGTATCATGACAGAGTATGTATCGTTTTACCGGAATGCCATAAGATGAAAATAAATCTTTGGCTTGATATTCATGTATCTTCATGGTTTGAAAAATTAAAATAAGTATTAGACTTTTATTTTAAACCTAAAAATACAGGAATTTTTTTTAATAGAAGGTTATTATTACAACTTATTTTATTCTATGAATCATAGATAATATTTATATACAAGTCGTCTCGACTTGTAAAAGCAGGTGTAACCGGCTTGTTAGATGGGCATAAAAAGGAAGAATTAAGAAAGATTAATTTCTAATTCTTCCTTTTTCTTCATTTATTTGTCTCCAATGATTTTAGAAATATCAACCTGTTTGAATATTTCTTTGAGTATCTTTAAAATTCCAAGGTATGGTGTAGATGACTGATTATTAATCTGGTCATGACTTTCAAAAAGAATATAATCTCTGACATTTAAATCCTGTGTTGTTTCTATACTGTAAATCTTTGACATAATATCTGATATTTTAGAAAGTTTATAATCTTTATAATCGAAAAAGTAAAACAACAAAATAACCTAAATTGAAATCATACTTTCCTCTCTTATCTCGTTCTACAACAAAAATACGACAAATAAAGTTTCTTTACAAAATTAAACGCTATAAAATGTTTCAAAAACTTTCGATTCGAAACAAACCTACGTATCGCAATATAATATCTTATTAAACAGCAAGTTGCAAACAAACTAAACGCCCAAAAATCGCATTTATTCGTAAGCCTTTTATTATTTCACAATAGCCGCCATAAAATAGATTTCAACAATGAAGGAAGTGAGTAAAAAATCGAAACTTTATTCGAAACTATGCAAAAATAAAACTTAATCCTTGTTCAAAAATTTAAGCTAAAACTTCCGCCAATATGGAAATAGGATGTTCGCAGCGTTTGGTAGTCGACATCTCTATCTGCCACTTACATGTTTCACAGTCCGTCACTATATAGTCATAATCCTCAGCCTCGATTTGTTTGAAAAGCGATTCGCCTATATCTTGTGATGTTTTATAGTTCTCTTTTTTGAAACCGTAAGTACCTGCTATACCACAACACTGAGAATCTAAAACTTTCAATTCGATATTAGGAATCAGCTTCAATAATTCTATGGAGTAATACGACCAACCCAGTTTTTCCATGTGACATGGCGTATGATACGCTACTTTTATCTTTTTATCTTTTAGTTTCAATTTAATGTCGGTCGTACTTAACAATCTGTATATATACCGTGTGGCAAGCTCTATTTGATCCCGCACATCTTTGGTGTCGATACCCAGCAAGTGAGGATATTCATCCCGAATAGTGAACGCGCAGGTAGAAGATGTCGCCACCACCGGAATATTATTATCCAATACCGACTCGCGGATAGACGCCATATTTACGGCAGCTTGCTTTTTCGCCTGATTTATAAATCCATTGGAAATAAGAGCGACGCCGCAGCATTTTTCTTTTTTGAGCAACCGGACGCCTATTCCCAACGAATTGAATACTTTCACTAAGTCTTTTCCCAACCGCGGGTTATTGTAATTGGCGTAGCAACCATGAAAATAGCTTACTTGCTTTGGAAACGCGGCTTGTTCTTCCGCATGTTTCTTATACCAGCCCTCAAATGTGCCAAAGGAATATTTAGGAAATACCCTACGGTGATCTATCTTTAATACCGAGTCCATGATTGATTTTACAGGGCTTAAGCCCAATGTAGCGTTCACAATCGGGGCGAATGGAGTGGCAAGGCTTCCTACCAGATCGGTATTCGCCAATATGAAATCCCTTACTTTCGGCTTCTTATCGCTGTATTTGATTTTTGCCGATTGTATTATATCACCGATCTTCACATTCGACGGACAGACAACTTCGCATCGTTTACAATTAATACAATATTTCAGGGCGTCATCGTAAAAATTAGCCTTTTTCAAACGTAAGCGTTCACCATCCGGTCCGGCTTGCTTTGGTCCCGGATAATCGGAATTTACAGCCGCCACGGGACAATATACTGTACAGATTGTACATTTTATGCACTGTTCGAAATTATTTTCGCTGATATTATGTTGTTGCAAATTCATAATCAACCTTATTTAGTTAAGATACTTTCTGATACACTAAGCGCGCTTAAGATAGAAACTCCGGCGCCGCAGCCTTCTTTTATCGGATTAAATCCTTCGAGAATAGCCCCCGACACATATAGATTATCCAAAGCCCTGCCATTCAGCAATCCTTTAAAATCAGCATCTGTCTTTACGCCAAACCGCTGATAACCCTGCGGTTCGAATATTTTAGGATTGTACCATTCTTGTCTATCATCAGCGTATGAAACATCCAAATTGAAGATGGGTTCATATACGCGATCGGGAGTAGCGATCAACCCCTGGCTGAAATAGCTCCCGGTGGCAAGGACTACATCATCGCCGGTGAAAGGGATATCTCCATGATTGAATGAATAAACCCTTTTTACCCGGTTATTCTCAATATCCGCTTTTTTTATACTATCTCCAAGCATATACACACCTCCTAATTTCAAAAAATAATTATGAAGATATTGCTGAGTATATATGCCGACTATTGAAGGCGGCATAGTAGGAATCATCAGGACAGGTTTATCCGCTGCTTTTTGTAATTCCAGCAAAGACCCGGCTTCCAATCCCACGCACGCGGGAAAAATGATAGCATCGCTGCCCGCGCTCTTTTCATTCAATATTGCCGCTACCTTATCTATATTCTTATCCAGAACCCTGGCAATATTTGTAGAACGCAATTCGCTCGGGTTGTACCTGAGATGATCCAAATCAGGAATATTAAACAAATGTATATCGCTTTCCGTGCCTAACTTCAGAAATTCATCGGCAATAAACTGAGGATAGAAGTCAAGGAATCCTATCGGATTAAAGATAGAAACCCTTTTCCATTGGAGCTTTTCAGCCTGTTCGCTTGTCGCAAAGCCCTGAGCCGTTAACCAAGTATGCTTAAGCGTACCCATAGGCGTTATCCGGTAATGATTCTTTTCCCCGCTTCCGTATAGGGATATATTAATATCCGCGAAGAATAGTTCCGCGTCGCGAACCAAACGGGTAAATTGGTCTAATCCAAGTTTCGTATATGGATGATCCGGCGCTTGCTTTATAACATCCTTTACTTCGGTCAACGGGTTGTTTACTTCTTTTCCATTCGGTAAAACATTCAACAGGTCATACGAACCGGAAAAGAAATGCAAGGCGCTTTGTCCCGAAGAAATAATAACACAACGTTTCCCTTGTCGGGATAAGCGGATTCCACACACAAGTCCGGATAATCCTCCTCCTATGATAATAGTATCAAACTTCATAATATACTTTATTTTTCAACAGAATTTAAACCGCACACACTCTGATAAACCCAAGCCGCGTATTCACTCTCTCGCAGCGTATCTCCCCATGCTATAGGATAAATACCCCTCCAACGTTCATTCAGGAAAGATAATAAATCCTCTTTTGCTCTTTTGGTGCAGAATTTTTCCGAGCTCCTCATTATTCCTGCCGCGCGGCAAGCACAAAGTTCACCTTGGCAAGTTCCCATGCCAACGCGCGTCCTTCTTCGCAGATCCACAAGGCTTTTGACATTCAGTTCATCCAGCGCGTATTTTACTTCTCCCACCGAAACTTCTTCACATTCGCAAACCAAACTATTGTCTAATTGGCTATTATCCGATAATTTTTCCGCCATATCACCATGTCGATATATGGCGGATTTGCGTTGCGTGGCAGGTAATGAAACTATCCGCTTATTTATTTCTTCTATACTTTCACGCGATCCGGGCAATTTCTCATCAGCAGTCACACAGGATGCTATAACATTCAGTTTTTTACAAACCAAATCGGTCGCCCACTCTGCCATCAGCCGATATGTCATCAGCTTTCCGCCGGTAATCGTTATATATCCTTGCAGACCATCCCTTTCGGCATGATCCAAGAGTACGATTCCGCGGCTTACATTGCGTCCCGAAGCATCATTATCCGAGGCAACCAGCGGCCTCACACCTGCATAAGCCCGTAAAATACGAGTTTGAGCCAGTCTTGGGGCAAGTTTTTCACCTTCACGCATCAATAAATCAACCTCTCCGGGTGTCACAATCATATTATCAATCTGGTCGTAAGGGATATTCATCGATGTTGTCCCGATCAACGATATCGTATCTCCCGGAACAAGAATATCCGCGTCGGCAGGTTTATGACATCTGTTAAGCACCAAACTGTTGACTCTATGCCCAAAAATAAGCAACGAACCTTTGGCGGGCAACATCTTTACCGTGACGCCGGCAAGCTCTGAAATATGCTGTCCCCATATTCCTCCGGCATTAACGACTATTGAGCCGTAAATGTCTTTCGTTTCTTTTTGTTTATGATCAAAAACGGTTACGCCGATAATGCGGTCTTGCTCTCTAAGCAAACCGATAACTTCGTGATAAGTCAGTATTTTCGCGCCATGCTCCCTTGCGTCTATCATGTTGGAAGCCGTCAATCTGAATGGATCGATCGCTCCATCCGGAACCCTGACAGCTCCTGTCATAGCGGGGTTGGCGGAAGGCTCAAGCAAAAGAGCCGCTTTCGGGTCGATTATATCCGCCCTGATCCCCGCGGCGCCACAAGCCTCCACAAACTTAGCCTGATAATTTATATCATCTTCGGGCAGGCTCAGAAATAGTCCGTCAGTTTCTTCTACACAATGACTCGCTATCCGCCTCAATATATTATTTTCTTTGATACACTCCTCCGCCGACTCCCTATCGGTGACAGCATAACGCGCGCCGCTATGCAGCAGCCCGTGATTCCGTCCGGTAGCTCCGGTAGATATATCATACCGTTCAAACAGCACGGTTTTCAGCCCCCTGCGTGAACAATCCCTGGCGACTCCGGCTCCGGTAGCTCCACCGCCAATAATGATAACATCAAATTCTGTATAATTCATAAAACTTTCAATTTACACATTGAAGTAATGATATTACAAACAAGAGGAGATACGAATCCCCTCTTGTCGTCAACTGCTAAAGTATAATTTTATCAGAAAGAAAACATCAATCTCATCTGCAAAGTATGGAAATTCTTATCCAATGGATAATATACACTACTCAGATTGGTATATTGGTATTCTCCCATGATTTTCACATATTGGTTCAACGTGTAGTTCAGCCCGATGGACGCAATGTGCATCCTGCCTCCGCCCACACTTGTGGAAACTGCCGGATAATCGTTGATTACTCCGTTAGGATAAAACTGCTGCCTTCCTATCAGGAAAGTATCGCCATCGTTGATGTCGTTCATATTGGTATAAGAATAACGGGCTACTACTTCCCACGAATTATTGTCATCCATCCCTTTGAGCAAACCGTATTCATTGTCATAGGTATATTTATCGCCTTTCAGCAAATATCCCAATTCGACATATCCGCCATTAAATTTAGAACTGCGGATTGGATTACCGTTTCGCCAAGAATCAAGAGTCGTCCAACTCCAAACGCCGCCTAACTGATTGATGAACAAGTCTTCGTCAGGACGTGATTTGTAAACGGTACGGTGAAGATATTCCCCTCTGGCAAAAAACTTATCAGTGCGCACAAGGGCTTCCACTCCCAAATTGAGGTTTGCGCTAGCCCAAGGCAATTCGGCATGTAAGAAGCGCGCGGTAGGGTCAACGCCGGTTTGCATATCGGATTCCAATGTTTGAGAACGAGTAAGAACGTTGTTAACCACTTCTCCAGTCCCAAGTTTACCATAACGAGCGGAAGCTCCTACATGCAAAGTGGTATTTTCATCGTTTATAGGTCTGTACACCCAACGTCCGCTCAGTGTAAAGCTTTGGTTTCCGGCATCCTGCTTGTTATATTCTCCTTCCGAGAAGATACCTTGATCGAGCAAGACACTGTTATTATAATACTTGTATGAGACACCCAGTTCCCTTCCATACGATAATGCATACACAGTCGCCGGACGGTTCATAAAGTGGTAACTATATTCGCTGGTACTACGGCTCATATTGGAAGGATCTCCGTAGTATCCTGCTTTAAGACTATGAATACCTGATTCTGTATTTGGAAAGTTATACCTCACAAAAAGGTCTTTTTGCTTGAACGATCCTTTCGAAAAATCGAAATCGGCATAGAAATATAATTGATTATATGTCAAAGAAGTACGTATGCGAGCATCCGTAATCGCCGCGCCGGATTTCATTGGCGTAAGGTCGCTGTTGTAATAAGCCATATCTGCCATTAAGCGGCCTCCGGCAGTAAATTTAAGCCCTTTTTCCGCGTCTTTATATTGTAGGAGCGGGTCTTTTACATCCTCCACTTGGGCATTTACTGTACCGATGAAGAGAAAAACGAATATGTTTATTAAAAGAATATATTTTTTCATTTGAATCCAATTTAAAGTTTATTTAGTATATCCCAATTTATCCAATAATGCCATAGGGTCAGGTACAACCTGCGATGCGGCAGTGTTTCTCACACCTTTATCAATATAGAACTGAAGGGTCATTTCCGAGCGATTGGTAAACATTCCATCTAAATAAGGAGGTTCATATACGCCTTTGTCGAAACCAAAGTTATAATCTCCATAATATTGACTCATTTGGTCTCTGGTATCGAAAGAATAAGGATGGTTGAGCATACCGGATTTTTTGATCAGGTAAGCCTGCCAAGGACTGTTCATTTCGGGATAGTTGTTTGGCGCGCCCGCGATACAAGGGCCGATTATATGGGCTTTGTTTCTGATACCAAGATTGATAAATGAAGCATATCCCAGCGGTGTATCATACTTCAGGTCTGTGGCTCCGTTGCCTAACCAAAACAAGAAGCACATCGGCACTTTTCCTTCAAATTGGGTGGCAACACCCGACAACGATTCTAACGAGAACGTTTGCAAGATGACTTTTCCGTTGGTATTGCCCACATTTACTTTACCGTTAACGTAAAAAGGCGTATTTTCCGATTCAGGCTTTTCTTTCACATTCATATTCAAACGTGTAAGTTCGTTATATACGATTTCAGGGAAATTGGAAGGATTCAACCAACTTTCTTTAAATTCAATATAAATACCCGGACGGTGACCGCTATCCACATTATCAGCTTCATACTCAAATGTATATTTGATAACATCTGCCGCGCCGCTCAATCCGCTCACTGTTTCTCCCGTTTTTTGTCCATAGCTGAAAATACGTTCGCCGTTGGCATCTCTTTTAAGCTTGTTGCCTCTGGCATACATTACCATGTCTTCCAATGAAGAGATATACTGATGATGAGCAGTAAAACCCGCGCGAGCCTGATTTGGGCTGGATGTATTGAACCATGTTCCCGCGTCCAGTTTCAGCAATTCTTCGTAAGTGTAATAACTTGCATAATTGGGAAGGAAATTTTTCTTATCCGCTGCGTATTTCGCCGCTGCGTCTGCCTGTGAATAACCAATATTGAGATAATACTGTAAGCGGGTTGACGGCACTTGTCCGTGATATACCTGTTCGATGTTGGTAGTACGAGCTAAATTGTCGTCATGAAGAGCCAGCACAACGCCGTCTTTCGTAACTTGCATATCGGCTTCCAAATAGTCAGCCCCAATTTCACGCGCCCAACGATAGGCGGATTCGGTTTCTTCCGGTGTCCAAAACGTTGATCCACGGTGTGCGACGACAACATTAATCGGCACATAATCTCTCACTTTTGCCATCTCAGGACTAATATGTTCGAGATAGGCTTCATCAACAACTTTTTTAACTTCATCGTTTATATCCGCAAACTCTTGATCCTGACATGACCATGCAATCATTAACAGACTGCAGGTTAGAATTGATTTAAACAAAAATTTAACCATAACATTAATATTTAATTAGATATAATTACTCGCTTATTTCTTTATTTTTTTCTTTTAATAGATATTTTTCATCTTTATAGGTTAATCCGATAAAGAAGATGGCCAAGGCACAAGACGCGAGCAACATGATAAACCCTTGGTTCCATCCGAAATGTTCTACTACCGCGCCCATCCCTATATTGGCTAAAATTGCCGTACCGAAAAAGTATCCGAAGAATCCGGTAAGCCCGGCGGCGGTTCCGGCGGCTTTTTTAGGAGCAAGGTCAAGGGCTTGCACTCCGATGAGCATTACCGGTCCATATATCAAGAATCCGATGGCAATCAACGAGATATTATCAAGCATCACGCTGCTGCGGTTCAGCCAATACACCAGGACAAACACAGAAACCAACGCCATATAGATCATTGTGGTAATCGCTCTGCGTCCCTTAAAAATTTTATCGCTCAACCAGCCACACAAAATAGTTCCGGGTATAGCCGCGAGTTCATACGAAGAGTATGCCCATCCCACTTGCTTAATATCATACCCCTTGATTTCGCTCAAGAAAGTAGGCGCCCAGTCAAGCACTCCATAGCGGACAAAATAAATGAAAGCGTTGGCAATGGCTATATACCACAAAGCTTTGTTGTTGAGTACATATTTGAAAAATATCTCTTTTGCCGTCAATTCTTTCTCCGCGTCTTTGCTGTAATTTTTTGGATAATCATTACGATATTCTTCAATAGGAGGAAGACCGCAAGACTGAGGCGTGTCGCGCACAAGGATAAAACTTATAATGGCGATGAAGATAGCGATGGTAGCCGGAAACCAAAATGTTCCCGCTTGCCACGAACCAAACCACAGGATTCCATAAGCCACTATCGGAGCCATCAATCCTCCGCCTACATTGTGAGCGACATTCCATATCGACATTTTCGTTCCTCGTTCCTTCAACGAAAACCAGTGTGTCATCACACGACCGCAAGGAGGCCATCCCATACCTTGAAACCAACCGATAAGGAACTGAAAGACAAACATAGCCACAATGGAATATATCCCTGCGCCTGTTCCCATCAATAGGGTTGCCAACGCCGAAAGGATAAGTCCCAAAGGAAGAAATTTGCGGGCGCTGCTTCGATCCGAAACTCCGCCCATCAGAAATTTAGAGATTCCGTAAGCGATAGCATTAGCGGAAAGGGCGAAGCCCAGTCCGTCTTTGTCGAAGCCCATCTCTGTCAAGTAAGGCATTGCCAAAGTGAAATTTTTCCTTACCAGATAATATCCCGCATATCCGATAAAAATACCTATAAATACTTGTAGCCGTAACTTCTTGTATTCGGGATCGATTTTTTCCTTTGCCATCAATGGTTTGTGTGGTTCAGGACGTAAGATTTTCCACATAATTATTAAATTTTTATTGTTTCGTAAACAAATAAGGATAATATGAATTAGTTGATAATTTAAGAGATTAACGTGATACTATTTGTATCAATCATTTATGGTATTATTAGATCTATGTATTCATATCGTTTCATTGTATTTTTATCTTTGGATTCACAAAATTAATTAAGAATTTGAAACAAACAAAAAAAATCGAAACTATATTTTATAAAAAATAAGATATTTTTAAAAATACGAAATAAATATAAAATATATCGAAACCACACAACTCATTAAACATACCAATAATTGGCATTTATAAAAATTAAAGAAGGCAAAAGAATAATATAAAATATTTTATATTTTTGAAGCGATATAAAATATTTTATATCTTTGTAATCGTTAACTCACAAATAAACATACCAATATGGGCAATATAGCAAAACGACATAAATATATACAGGAACAACTCAAAGAAGACGGTTATGTAAAGGTTCAGGATTTAAGTGAGAAACTGGGCGTTTCGGAAGTTACGATTCGAAAGGATTTAAAATTTCTCGAAAGCAAAAAGATGCTGTTTCGTAATCACGGGAGCGCCAGCAGCCTTAGTCCTATCATATCAGACAAGCATATTGATGTGAAAGAAAAGATGAATATAGATGAAAAATCGCGTATCGCCAAAGCAGCCAATAAGCTACTGGAGCCTAACGATAAAATCATTATCGCGTCAGGTACGACACTACGGGCTTTCGCTAACGAAATCAGTGTTAATGGAAACATAACAGTTATTACCTCATCCGTAAAAGTTTCGCTAAGTTTATGCTATGAACCGAATATTGAGATTATCCAACTGGGAGGAATCATGAGAAAAAATTCCGTATCAGTCATCGGACATTACGCCGAGAATATATTGGAAAGCTTATCGTGCACCAAACTATTCCTCGGAGTGGATGGCATAGATCTCGATTATGGGCTGACAACCAGCGACATGAACGAAGCGCGGATTAATCAGCAGATGATAGACGCCGCGCAAAAAATTATCGTATTGACCGACTCTTCCAAATTCGGGAAAAGAGGTTTCTGCAA
Organism: Prevotella sp.; assembly: GCA_031260865.1. Classification (GTDB taxonomy): domain Bacteria; phylum Bacteroidota; class Bacteroidia; order Bacteroidales; family Dysgonomonadaceae; genus Dysgonomonas. Next base: position 6,541 of record JAISKQ010000045.1, on the reverse strand, counting down.
GATATGTGATTTGAATAAAATACATCACATAATAACAGATACGAACGCGCCTGCGCATATAATAGAGATGATGAAGGACAGGGAAATCGAAGTCACCCTCGTGTAAACACTTAAAAAACAGTAAATTCAGCTATCCAATATTTATCCCCTGAATCGGCTGTCTCTAAAGGTTCTAACTTCAGATAACGTATTTCCTCCGGATTATCCGCAAACAAAATAACGTCCTGTCTCACAGGGTTATTCGCGATGTTGTTAAAAACGGCATCGTTTTTTAGTTGTGTCCAACTTTGTCCATCGATACTTGTATATAGATTGTATCGAAGAATATTAGAGGATTGCACTTTATCGACGGGAGTGTACGAAAACCCTTTAACCAAGAGCGTTTCGCCCAAGTCAAGCACGAATGGCGTATTTTTCGCTATCTCCGTATAAGTACCTGTATCATTATCCGTTATCATTGATATTACGGTTGCCGACGGAGACACTATACTCCACTTGGAAGTATCCTCGAATCCTTTATTTTTCGTATTCACTTCCGCGTCTGAAAACTGTTCCGGTGAATTATACACGCTTATTTTGCTGATTACAGGACAAGCCAAAGCATCGAAATCTATCCTCAGCCTCCGCGTTGAGACCGCGGAGAAGCGTAGTATCCGCTTATAACCTATCGTTGTCGCTTCGGCTAAGCCGACCCAGTCGTTCTTACTCTCATCCCAACACTTCACACTAAATGAAGAAACGCGTTGACCCAAAGGAATATATTCCTGTATGAGCAACCTGTTCAGGGATAGTTGTCGTTTAAAATCCAACTCGACGAAAGGAGTCAGAACGTCGTCATCCGTAGTCCAATAGCTATCATAACTATCATCCAATAAATTAGCGGTCGAAAACTCCGGTGAGTTTCCCCTTGTCGCGCTTGCTTTTATTGTAGCGGTCTTAGCCAAGTCCTCTTTAAAAGAGTTCTCCACAGCCCTACGGAACTCCATTAAACGAATAGAATCATTCGGGTGGATACGTCCCTCGCGATCGGGCGGCACGTTCAACAACAGGTTGGAATTGCGTCCTATCGACGTATAGTATATATCCATCAACTTAGCCACCGACTTAACCTTTTCATCAGTCGAAGAACTGTAAAACCATCCCGGACGGATAGATACATCCGTCTCCGCGGGAACCCAGGCTTCACCGCCTTGCACCCCCGTGTTCAGTACTTCAACAGGAGGCGATCCATGTCCCGGAGCAAATCCTTCGACATTCAGTGTCGACCAGTTCGTTTCTCCGGCAACGCCTTGCTCGTTCCCCATCCAGCGGCACCCCGGTCCCACATCACTGAATATAACGGCGTGGGGTTGATTCCGATAGACTGTATCGTGAAATAAGTCCCAATCATAAACTTGTTTCTTTCCGTCTTTGCCTTCGCCGTTCGCGCCATCAAACCATTGTTCAAAAACATCGCCGTAATTAGATAAAACCTCGTTTAGCGTATTCGCGAATATCTGATTGTACCCTGACGTTCCGTACGCCGGATGATTCTGATCCCAAGGCGAAAGATAAACGCCGAATTTCAAACCATATTCCCGGCAAGCATTCGACAGTTCTTCCAGCAGGTCGCCCTTTCCGTCTTTCCATGAACTCTCCCTCACGGTATGCGTACTATACCGGCTCGGCCATAGGCAAAAGCCATCGTGATGTTTTGCCGTTATAATAATGCCTTTCATCCCCGCGGCTTTAGCTGTCGCCGCCCATTGACGGCAATCCAAATCGGTCGGATTAAATATCTTAGGGTCTTCTTTCCCGTTCCCCCACTCCACATCGGTAAAGGTATTGGGTCCGAAATGAACAAACATATAGTATTCCAATTGCTGCCAGTTCACCTGATCGTTGGATGGCAACACACCGTAAGGTTCAGGAGCGTTTTCTTGGGCTTTGGATAATAAAGAGACCGCAAGTAAACAGAATAATATAACTACATTTAGTCCGGTTTTCATGATCGTAGGGTTTTACTTAATAAAAAAGATTAACAGACAGATTGTTATCTGCCCAGAACCTCCACATTCGCGGAATACAACTGTTTCGGGAATGTAGATTCCTTATCGATTACATATACCCATTCCGGATTTTTAATAATCTTCTTCGGCGCTGAACTGGCAAATGTACGCGTGCTGTCTTCCACCGGGTCGAAATATTCCGCAAGGTTGATTTGCTCATTTTCTCTTGTTGAAATAATAAAAATCCGGTTATTCACAATAAAGTAACCTTGCGTCTTTTCTCCGGGTTCGAGCAGTTTATGCCACTCATTATCTATGGCTATTATATCCAGTTTCAAAACATCCTTCTCTTTCGAAAAGATAACCTTTGTGACAGGCCACAGATAACCGTTTTTTCTGCGGAAAATGAAATTACTAATATCCGACGTCACATGCCCTATTTTCGCGTCTTTCAATATAAAGCCCGACAACACCAGTTTATTGGAATCATCCTCGGGTTGAGGAACAGCAAAAAGTTCGGTCAAGCAACAGACACACATAACAGCAAGGATAGCGATTTTTCTCATAGGTAATATTTTTTAATGTAACAAATGTACTATTTTTTTCTATATATTATGCTTTATATTATAAATGCAATAAAGGAATCGAAGCTACAATACTAATCAACTTCATCCGAAAGACTATAACTAACAACTAATTATCAAAAAAAGTAACAAAAGTAACAGTTTTCGAGTAACACCGTTTTGCGCCATTCTTCTTCATTTCTTGTACACTTGCACGCTTGTAAACTCAAAACTTAAAAAAGTAACAAAAGTAACACTTTTCGGGTAACATCGCTTTGCGCCATTCTTTTTCATTCTTAATTAATTTTCTCATCGCTTTGCACCATTCTTCATTTATAATATTCTTTTCGACCCAACGGGTCGTATGTTTATAGCTAAATATCAGAATCCCTTATATACGACCCCGTAGGGGTCGAATGCAGACGGTATGTGTTATTGCTATAAATATATGACCCCTTCGAGGTCATGTTTTATTGCCGACAATCCGTCCTATCATCCTTTTGTAGTTTTTTAGTTTACTAGTATTTGGTTTACTAACATGTTAGAACTCTTGTAAACTTGTACACTTAAAAACTTAAAAAGGTAACAAAAGTAACACTTTTAGCTCATCATCGCTTTGCGCAATTCCTAATAGGCTATACCGAACGTTGTTTTTTAATATTCTTCTTGTTGCCTCTCCTTCATTTCATCAAACCTGCTCTCATTAGAGAGCTTATCTATATAGGCAGTACGCTCAGCGTACTGTAAACGAGTGCCATCCTCTACCCCTTGCCTGCATCGCAGGCAAACTTATTCATCCAACTAAAAAGGTATGCTCTCTAATGAGAGCAGAGGTTAGCGTTTGTTTGTTTTTGTACAGTACGCTGAGCGTACTGCCTAGTTAGGTATGCTCTCTAACGAGAGCCTCTTTCGTCAATATTACTATCATAAAAATATTCATATACAATTTATTTATTGGATATTATTAAAAAAAGGTAACAAAAGTAACACTTTTAGCTCATCATCGCTTTGCTCCATTCTTCATTCTTTTATGACTTGAAAAGTCTAATTTTCATAACCGTAGGTCACAACGAAGTGACGACCTGCGGTTATGAACAATCCATCGATATGTTGCCTGAAAGGCAATACTTTATGTATAAGTCCTGTCTTTCAGACAGCGTTTGTCACTTTATTTCATTCTTCAATGAGTAGCCAACGGCTAATTTGTGTAAAAAGGTGACAAAAGTAACAGTTTTCAATCATCATCGCTTTGCGCCATTCTTCTTCATTTCTTGAAAACTTGCACGCTTGTAAACTCAAAACTTATTACTTATTACTTATTACTCAAAACTTAAAACTCTTCTTCTTGTAACTCGTAACTCGTAACTTGTAACTCATATATTAGATAATTTTATTTTAATTTGATGACAGAAAAACGAGCGATCCGCCATTTTTTTTCTTGTTTTTTCTTGTTTTTTATACACACAGGCTACAAGCATCCGCTCATGACAGCCAATTATAAAAAGTCAAAAAGGCTTTAGCCAAATCAGATTTTGACTAAAGCCTTTATCGCTTATTATCCGTTTTTACTTTAAATTACACAGTCGCTTTTACCCCAAAAGTGAATCCTGCCTGAACTCGCTCTATGAGTTCGGGAACAATGTCTTCGTAGTTACCTAATATTCCGAAATCGGCGTGATGAAATATAGGAGCTTTCGGATTATTGTTGATTGCCACTATTTTACCCGATTCCTTGATGCCGGCGATATGTTGTATCGCGCCCGAAATACCGATGGCGACATACACTTTCGGACGGACGGTTTTACCTGTTTGTCCGATTTGCCGCGCGTATTCGGCGTAAGCTTCATCTACCACTACGCGGCTGCTCGCCCATTCCGCCTTGATTCCTTTATCTTTCAATGCTTGCGCGAGCTGTTGCACGAGTTTCAAACCATCGCCTACCGTGCCGCGTCCGCCCGAAATGATAACATCGGCTCCGAAAAGCGATTGCAAACCGCCTTCTCCGCGTACAGTTTCAAGTATTTTCACTTTAAAATCATCGTCATTCAGTTTTGGCGTGAATGTGCTGATGCTGCCCTTGCGTCCTTCTTGTACCGACGGAACAGGGAATGTACCCGCACGCGCGGTAGAAATCTGCGGATAGACAAAGCCGAGTATGGTCGCCAACTTGCTTTCGCCATAAGTAGGACGGCGGGAGTGCAATATCGGACGAATAATTTCTTTCTTTTTTCTATCCACATAGTCGCCCATTTCAAGCGCCGTACAGTCGGCGGTCACGCCGCTTCCTGTCTTCATTCCAATACGCGGCGCCAATTCGCGTCCTGCTGTTGTGGCGGCGAAAAGCGCTACTTCCGGTTTGCGTTCCCGGATTATTTGTGTGATAATATCTGAAAATGGCAAAACGAGATATTCGGCTAACTTGTCGTTTTCCACCAATATAACTTCGTCTGAGCCGTGTTCTATCAAATCTTTTGCCAATGACGCCACATTATTTCCAATCAGAACGGTACTGATTTTTGTATCATTACCGAGTTGGTCAGCCAAATGGCGGGCAGGCGTAAGCAATTCGAGCGAAGGACGTCCGATTTGTCCATTTACAACTTCCGCCCAGGTGAGGATGCCTTTATTGTTGTCCCGTTTATCAACCACAGGAAAATCAGGAGTTTCCTTTACCGATTTTTCTTTTTCTTCCTTTTTTTGAAGTACGTTTCCACCTTTCTTAAACTCTTCAATAAAAGAGTCGACAAGTTGCGCTTCGGTCTGTCCCGCGGCCAAAACCACAGGTGGACGGTCGCTTTCGATGTTTTGCACTGCCGCCACGATAGTAGGCGATCCTGAAATTCCAATCAGTGTTTGGTTTTCGGGAGACATTTGCACATCATCGACATTGAATATTTTAATGTCGGTTTTTCTTGCTTTTATCGCGCCTAACAAGGACGATTTACGTGGTTTTACGCCTGTGGGCGTAAGAGAAATCAAACAAGGCATCGGTAATTTCAGCATTTGGTAGCCGCCTTCGATAATGCGCCGCGCCGTAACCGTTCCATCATCGTTCGCTTCCACTCGTTCCACAAAAGTAGCTTGCGGAATACCCATTGATTCAGCCACTTGAGAAGGCACATGAGCCGTGTCGCCATCCGAAGTTTGTCGTCCCGCAAAGATGATAAACGGTTCTTTGCTGTCCTTGTTAAAGCCGAGATGTTTCAACATGGTGGAAATAGCCAAACCTGTCGCGAAAGTATCGCTACCGCCCAATTTTCTATCGCTCAACAGATAAGCCTCGTCGTAACCCATCGACAGCGCGGTTTTCAAGGCTGTTTCAAATGAAGCCGGCCCCATCGAACAAGCGATCATTCGCGCGTCCGGATATTTCTTTTTCAGTTGTAGTCCTGCTTCAAGTCCAAACTGGCAGTCAATATTAATAATAGACTTTGCTTTTGTTCTATCCATCAGTCCGTCCTCGCCCATACGCATTTCCGTCGCGAGCGGAACTTGTTTTATCAAAGATATAATTGTTAATGCCATATTTTTTAATTGTTACATATATTTATAATCCGGTCCATTCCCACCATTAGGAACATTCCACGTGATGCCGTCCACAGGTTCTTTGATGTCGCAGGTTTTGCAATGCAAGCAGTTTTCGGCGTGAATACGCAACTCCTGATGTCCGCTTTTGTCGGTATGAAGTTCATAAACCTCTGCCGGACAATAGTATTGACACGGAGCGCCGTACTCTTTAATGTTGTTTTCGGCGTAGGATCGCAGGTTGTTCACATGCAAATGAGGAACCTGTTCTTCATCATGGTTGACGCCTGCGTAATAAACGTCTGTAACTTTATCGTATTGCGGCACAAAGTCCTTGTATTTGTCTTTAAACAAAGGCTTCTTCGCGTCAGCCAACGTTTTCGTCTCCTTGTTGTCGGCTTCGGTTTTCAGTTTTCCGAAGAAACCTGCCCCGCCGGTAACGATTTGACTTCCAAAATTAAATAT
>JAISKQ010000030.1 GCA_031260865.1 Prevotella sp. | reverse complement strand
TATACAAGAAATAGATCAATCCGGTTTATCATTAAGAAATAAATATATTCGCCTAAAACGAATACTTGAAAGAAGCTGCAAAGAGGTCACCGAAAGTGAATCTTTGCAGTTTCCTTCTTTATTTTCCCGCTTGGTTTTTATTGCTCAGAAATATGAATTGCCCAAATCGCTGGAATGGCAACTTCAGAATATGCGGATTAAATCGTCGTTTTTGCTTCGCAGCGATCAAAATTTAATATTGCCATACCAATACCAACAAGCAAAAGAAGCGCTGGGATATTTCATATTATTTATCAATGGCGAAAAAGTTGAGCATGAAGGTTTTGAAAAGACAGTTTCGGAAAGAAATAGCTTGCCATTAGATAAAATAAGGGTACAGGTATTGGATATTGACAGGGAGAGAGGAAAGATAATTTGCCAATCAGACCTCCTCATAGATGAAATTTTAACAGTAAAATATAATGTCGCGTCGGTAAACGATATTTTCAATTCCACCATGGAACGTCTATGGATTGGCGCGCAATTGAACCTGATAGATGTAAAAAAAGACGAGGCGGGATGCTATATACCCAAGATGTTTGTATTAGAACCGGATTACCTGATTGACGCCTCTGCTATGGCGGAATGCTTTCAATCGTATGGAAGTTCGCATCTACATTATTTCCGCCGGAAGTTTGAACCGAATGTAAATTCGCACTATATATTGTTGGGAAATCTGGCAAACTTCTTTTTGGATGAACTTATTTATGCCGAAGACGCCGAAAATCTGACTTTTGAGGAAACATTTAAGAAGTCGTTCCAACAAATGCCATTTGAATACGCTTCGTGTAAAGATATTCGGGCAACGTACGATTTCAGGGATTTTATGTGCAGGGCAGAGAAGCACTTCAACAATATCAAACGGGTTGTACTGCATGATATGCCGGCAAATGGTTTTGAAATCTCATCATGTATGCTGGAACCCTCTTTCTTTTGCGAGAAATATGGCTTTCAGGGAAGGTTGGACTTATTGCAGTTATCCAATGAAGGCACAGGAACGGAGCGCATTATTGAATTGAAATCGGGTAAACCGCCTTTTCCTCGCGAAGATGTGACGAAGATAGCTCCTAATCATGAAACCCAGACTGCTATTTATCGTCTGATGATACAAAGCGTGTTTGGTAAAGACGCGCGCCATATCTATCCCACTATTTTATATTCAAGCGCGGACAACCCGGGCGAGAACATTCGTTTTGCGGCAAGGTTTCATCAGTTGGAAAAAGAGATTATCAACAACAGGAACTTAATTGTAGCTACAGAACATGACCTGTATATCGGAGATATAGAAACGGTTGAAGATACTTTCCGTGAACTTTTTGATTTGGATAACTACGGGCATGTACCTGACTTCTTTATGGATAAACTATCAGTACTGGAAAAAGTATTTGCAGAGGTTACTCCTTTGGAGAAGACATATTTCTATCGTTATATTAATTTTATAACACGGGAACTTTACTTGCAAAAAATGGGAGATGAGCATTTCGACTCGTCGATGAGCGTTTCCGCTTTATGGAACACGACATTTGCCGAGCGTAAAGATGCGTTGGATTTAATATCTGATTTGGAAATAGAAGATATAGACGACAGCGGAAGGGATATGGTTATTTACTTTAAAAGGGTGAATAGCAGGGACTGTGTCAATTTTCGTGAAGGGGAAATCTGCATACTTTATCCCAGGCAAGACGAAAATCAAACCGTACTTACCAATCAGATATTGAAAGGTACTGTGGTAGAGGTTTCCGCTCATCGTGTCGTTTTACGTTTCAGGTATAAACAGCGAAATCGCGCTTTCTTTTCCCGGTACAAGCAGTGGGCGGTAGAACATGATAAACTTGACCATAGCTACAATGCCATGTATAAAAGCTTGTTTGCCTTTCTATCCGCGCCTAAAGAGAAGAGAAATCTATTGTTAGGGCTAAATACGCCGGCTACAACATATACCCGGCTGGCTAATACGGATGACCTGTCCAAAGAGGAAAAACAGAAAACGGTTATTGACAAGGCAATGGCGGCGGAAGATTATTTCTTGATAGTAGGACCTCCGGGAACAGGCAAGACGTCCATTTTTGCCAAGCAGTTGATAGAACAATTTTATGCCGACCCGGAAACAAATGTTCTGGTAATGGCATACACCAACCGTGCTGTTGACGAGTTGTGCGCATCTGTTTGCCATGCATTCGGTGAAGAGGAAGCCATCTGTGATAAATATATCAGGGTCGGCTCGGAACTATCTTGCGGAGAAGCGTATCGCCACCGGCTATTGCAAAATATCTCGCATCGGGCTGATAGCCGAAAGGAATTGCTGCAATCAATAGATAACAGCCGCATCTTTATAGGAACGTTAGCTTCTATAACCGGCAAACCCGAATTGTTTGACCTGAAGCATTTTAATGTTGCCATTATTGATGAGGCCTCTCAGATATTAGAACCGCAAATAATAGGGCTTCTCACATCCTTTGATAAGTTTATTATGATTGGAGACCATAAACAGTTGTCAACAATTACTTTACAAAATGAAAACAAATCGAAAGTAGATGAAAAGATACTAAACGGCATAAAACTATACGATTGCAGGGAATCGCTTTTTGAACGACTGTTCCGTATCAGCAAAGATAATAATTGGACACATGCCTATGACACGCTTACATATCATGGGCGTATGCATAAAGAGATAGCTGACCTTGTTAATGTTCATTTTTATGATAATCTGCTAAAAATAGCTACCGAAAGGCAACAAATAGACCTGCTATATTCTGTCTTCGACCATTCGGATAAATATCAATCCCTGATTGCGACCAAACGAGCTGGATTTATACCTGTCAGAGAAACCGATAACACAAATATAGGTGATAAGACGAATAGGGTAGAGGCTGATGTTGTGGCATCGCTATCCATCGCGTTGTTCGATTTATACAGGGCTAATAACCTGTTTTTTGACCCTCATAAGACATTAGGTATTATCACTCCGTACAGGAATCAAATAGCGTTGATAAAACAGACGTTGGAAGAAACAGGTATTACGGAACTTACTCATATTATGGTCGATACTGTTGAACGTTATCAGGGCAGCCAGCGCGATGTTATCATCTTATCTTTCTGCTTCAATAGCCCGTATCAATTGACAAATTTTTGCAACATGAACCGAGAGGGTACTGTTGACCGGAAGCTGAATGTCGCCCTTACCCGCGCCCGTGAACAACTATTTTTGGTGGGGAATGACTCTATACTGAACCAAAATTCGATTTATAGGAAGATACTTGGTGGTATGTAAATATCTATACATTATACCTATGATAAAGAAATATAAATAGGAAAGGGGGAATAAATTATATTAGAAAGAACACTTTTATAAAAATAGTTTAATAAATTAAACATAAATGAATTACTTAAGTTATTTTTATCAAAGTGTTATAATTCAAAATTAGTTGATGCTCTGATTTTAAATAAAACAGAACAACATTTTTGGGTTCATTTAATAATCGTAGATATTATCTAAAGAAGTAAAACCAGATAACCTAAATATACATTAATATGACAAGATTAACTTTTATATTGACTTTAATTATTACCTTTAATATTGCATCATATTCACAAAAATATGCTGTTAATTTCGGATGTGATACCATTAATCCTGAAAAAAAGCAAGTTGCACAGTTATGGATCAACTATTTAAAGTCAAAGCCGGATAGTATATATGACAATTCTTATTGGAGCATTCAGGAGAAAAATAAATATAAGTGTTATGATTTCTTAAAGAGTGAAGGTTTTATTAATCCATCCCTTTATTATTTCAATCTTTATAATGAGATTCTGTCAATATCCGAATATGAAGATGGTTATCTGATACGTTCCGCCTTTCATTATGGTTCAACACCGATAAACATAATGGCTATCACGAATGTAGTGGCAAGAAAAGAAAAGGGGAAATATGTTCTGGCAAATTATACCCCCTATTATACAAGAGATTGGAATACAACAATTGTAGGATTAATAACTTATAAATATTTTCCTGAGTATGAATTTGATAGTGTTAAAGCAAAAGAAGCAAATGAGTTTCTACAGACTGTATGTGAAGTATTTGAATTGCCTGAAGAAGCGCTAACTTACTATATTACTCGTAATTGTGATGATATTCACAGAGCAAAGGGATTTGATTTTGTAATAACAATGGGCGGAAATAAAGATTGTGGTTTTATAGATGATTGTAATAATATTATTTATGCCACAGCATTAGCAGGCGAAAACCATCAGCATGAATTAATACATATAGTAAATAAGCGCTATCCCAATGCTCATGACTATTTATTAGTTGGTATATCTTCTTATTGGGGTGGAAATACTGCGCATGGGGCAAAGCCGTTAATCTATCACATAAAAAGATTGAACGATTATTTAATACAGAATTCACATATTAATTTGAACTACTTTACCTCTCAGGAAGCTACTATGATGGATTTTGAAACAAATCCGATGTATGTCTATGGTGCATTACTGATAGATATCGTTCTTAGAAAAGGTGGTATTAATGAGCTGAAAAGGCTAATGTCAATAGAAATGTCAGATGAAGAACTTATAAATTACCTTCGAAAAGAACTGAATACAGATGATTTGAATCAATATTTTCGAAATAGGTTGAGTGAAATAAGCAAAGATGATAAATTTGAAGCTGTAAATCTAAAATTCTAATTTATAGATTTACATCTTTGTATCATTACAATACATAACGAACGAATGAGAGTTGTATCACACAAGAAATTAAAAGAGTTCTACGAAACGAAAGGATGTGAAGATTCTCGGATAGCTCTTGAACGTTTGTATCATATTACGTTGAAAGCCGAATGGAAAAGCTTGTCGGATATAAAAGTGGATTTTCTGACTACTGACTACATCGGCAATCTTTAATATTAAGGGCGATAATTACAGGTTGGTTGTTGTCCTAAAGTTTTCAATTGGATATATTTATATTCGGTTTGTAGGCGCTCACAAAGAATATGATAAAATAGATTGTTCAACCATATAAAAGAAACAGTGATGAGCAATATTTTAATTACGAAAGAACAATATGAATTTGCATTAGCGCGAATTGAAGATTTATTGTCTCTTGTCAATAATGATACTCCGGTCAATGACAAGAATATTGTGGAACTTACGATGGTTTCCGATATTGTTATTGCGTACGAAACAGAGCATTATCCGATAGAAAAGCCAACAGTATCCGAGTTAATAGTGTTGGCTTTGCAAGAAAAAGGAATGACACAAAAGCAATTAGCCAGATACATCGGTATTAGCCCTTCTCGAGTAAATGATTATATCACGGGACGTTCCGAACCAACTTTGAAAATAGCCAGACGACTTTGCAGGGAATTGGATATATCACTGGCCACAATGCTGCAAATTTAATTGTTTTTATTATAGCAGATTTGCTTTCAATTTTGTATCTTAGTTCTTTGAAATACAGTACCGCCTGCCGACTGTCCATAAAGAATATTGTTTTGATTTGCTTTCAAATCAAAGCACTTCATTATGAGGTATTGAAAGGCGATAAGGCGGGTATTTCTACCATCAGGGTAAACGACAAGTACTGTATCGAGTTCCAGGCAAGCAAAGTAGAATCGGAAACCGTTGTAACGGTATGTAATATATTAGAATTGTCAAATCACTATAAATAAAAGTATTATGGGGAATTTAGGATATGGCTTTTGCCCTACTCATCCGGGTGAATTGCTGAAAGAAGAAATAGAATGCCGTAACATTACACAAAGCCATTTGGCAAAACAAATGGGAGTTCCATACACGGCATTGAACGATATTTTAAACGGGCGGCGACCGCTTACCGCCAATACAGCTATGTTGTTTGAAGCTGCATTAGGCATCAATGCCGATTTGCTTATGCGTATGCAGTTGAAATACAATATGCAGATTGTACGGCAAGACAAATCCTTTGCCGACCGCCTCGCCCAAATACGGAAAGTGGCAACGATATTGTAAATATATAAATCAAGAAAGGATATGAGAAAGATAGAAATATTTTTTGTGTCCCTTTTTCGCAGCCATACTATTTTATACGATTTTAGTTTGTAAATACTGTTTTTTTTGACATGAGTAATCATTTTAGCAACTCATATTCAAACAATTTGGGTTGAATAATTCCCTCGTAATATTTTGACAATTTGGTTTTTATGGCGATTAGCTTTGTGTTAAGTTCGGGATAATCGTAAATTATTGTGCCGTTGTCGTCTTTATCGCGCGTATTCAGTTCTTTGTCTATTTGGTATGTACCGTAAGCAAATTTAGCATTGTAGTTTTTTGTTTCTTTTGCAAGTTTCAATGTTTCGGCAAAAATTGATAATAATTCAGTTTCGGTATCTTGTGGCGTGAAGTTCCACGTTTCTACGGTTTGTGTTGCTAATGTGCCTGCATCAAAGCAAAGTTCGTTCTTGTAAAAACGTCCGTCCGAACCGTTGAATGACAAACAATGATTGCGTTGCGAAAGGCAAGTGAAAATAAAACAGACTTTGAGAAAATCGTTGTCTTTGGTATATCTGTCGCCACCGTCAGCGGTGGTAAAATATACATCTCGCTCGTACCAATTCTTTTGTGGATAGAGTTTGGCACAGAAAAGCGGAAGTTTTTCGAGAAAATTATCGGAGCGAATGTAAAAACCACGAATATTGTATCGTGTTTCTCTCAATAAAAATACATCTTGTGGCGAAATGGCAAAACCTTTTACAACAAGATAACCAATTATATTTTCATTCCAATATGATTTTCCATCGCATTTTCTACCATCAGTTTGGTTTCCACCATTTTCACAATATACTGCACCTTCCATATCATTTTCAAAATTTCTTCTGTCAAAATATGGTTCGAATGTTTGATAAACTTTACTAATTTCAATGTCATTTACATAAACAAGATTTTCATTAAATAAATCATATGCAATTAATTTTATTTTTTCAATATTTTCATATTCGTTTTTCCACAAAATACAAGAAATTGATGATTCTGTTGCGTGAAAATATTTTCTATTAAAAAGAAAGCCCTTAATAAATTTTTTATTTGATATACCAAGTGATTTCCAATATTTTATAGGGGAAAGTAAAATATAAAAATCATTTTCTTTTTGCAAATAAAAATTCCAACCTGCCCAAATAAATCTATTTGAAATATCTTTAACAGTAGATATATTCGAGTTTGAAAAAGTATTTGCTACTTTTACCATTTCATTAAATACAAAAGACCTTTCTTCCATTTTTTTGACTTCGCCATTATTTTTGTCGTTCCCTGCAATATCATTTCTATACGGCGGATTTTCCAACATTATAATATTTATATTCTGATTTTTAACAATATTATTGAGCTCTTCTATAGAATTATAATATTCGTCTGTCATATCAAAAAGCGCCGTCTTTCTACCCAAAATAAAATTTTCACTCAAAGCATCGCCGCCTTTTACAACCGAATGAGTATTGTGAATTTCGCTTATCGGCGGAATAATCGTTTTTACCTTGTCGCCAATTCTTTCATTTAGCACAAGCCATTCTTTGAGTTCGTAAGTATTTACAATGCAATGCGACAGCTCATTATCAAACAAATAGTTATAGATGTTTATTTTGGTTTTGTACGTTTCTAATTCTTTGAGTGTGACATTGTTAAAGTCCGTTTCAGAAAAGTAAGTACTGATAATGTTCGCTTTATCTTTCAAATATTTAACAATAAAATCTTTCGACAGATATTTTTCGAGTTCGCCGATTGTAATTTCATCAACATTTTTATCGGTCAAAAATTCTTCCAAATTGCCTGTACCGGCGCAACGGTCGAGGATAATATAGTCGTTTCCTTTGGGAATTTGGTCAATGGCTTGGCGCACAAGTTCGGTCGCTTTTTTGCAATAGGCTGGCGGCGTGTAAAATGCACCGAGTTCCTTTTTGTGCATTTTGTCGTTGAGGCAGTCCATAATGTATTTAAAATCTTGCTCATCGCCTTGCCACGCAAAAATCAGATTTTCAAAATGCTTCGGTTGCCGCAACTCATCAAAAAGGTTGATTTTTGTGGCTTTCGGCTTTTCGCTGTAAAAACGCTCTGCCCAACCGATTACACAAAAAACGTCAATGTGTATTTTTGTAAAATTATCCGTATCAAGTATTTGTAAAACTCTTTGCAGTCCGTTTATATTACTGAACTCAATTTTTTCGGGCTTTATTGTGGTGTCGAATTTGTCGTTGTCTTTACTGCTTGCGCCGATATAAATTTGTTCAATTTCGCTCAAAAAATATTGGCTGTCAAATAAATAAGCTGTTTCGGTATTTAGGGAAACAAGCAAAATATTTTTGGGTACACTTTCTCCTTTAATTCGCAAATGTGACAGATATTTTATTGCTTGAAAAAGCACTTTGTCAATATTTGCAATGGTAAGCTTGAACTCAAAAAGTGTACCACGATACACGCCATCAGTGTTGTTCGTAAGTTCTACATCTGTGGCAATTTTCAAATCTTCAAAAAATTTTATTTGCCCCTCACGCTCCGTTTGAAATAATTTTGCCATTTATTTAAGAGTTGCAAGCAAAAACTCTTAAACCTATAAGCAAACAAAAAGCGTGAAACTGTTCGTTGATTATTTGCAAGTCTGGTACCTGAGAAGACCATGTGTCCAAATAAGAACGACAGTCCACGCCTTGTGAGCGTGAACATTCGTACCTTATTCTCTGACACATTTAGAAATTTCTCAGGTTTCTGACTTGTGAGAATAAGAGCGATTGCTCTATGTTTTAATATTGTATAATTTTAATCTTTCTGTTTTTTACATTTTATTTTTTGTTTCACGCCACGAAGGTACAAATTATTTTTCATACCAATGTCTCATTTCTTTATCATAGGTATAATGTATAGATATTTACATACCACCAAAGTATCTTCCTATAAATCGGATTTTGGTTCAGTATAGAGTCATTCCCCGCCAAAAATAGTCGTTCTCGATTTGTGCGGAAATGTCGATTTTTTCCCGTTTTCCCATAAGTTCATAACTTATAATAGCCTGTCATTCACTATCTTGATACTGGCTTCCACTTCTTTCCTTAAATTGCTTTGGTCACTGTCGCCTAACTTTTCTAACGCTATATGATAGTCATTCAGTGACTTATTGTATTCACCTAATTCGTAGTACGTATTTCCCCTGTTATAATGTGCTATCGGAGAATCTTCTATGCTTATGGCTTGGTCGAAGTCGGACAGTGCTTCCTGATAATGCTCCATTTTCTCATGTACCGATCCACGGTTATTATATGCGCCGGCATAGTCTGGAGCCAGTTCGATTGTACGGTTCAAATCCTGTAATGCCTTTTCGTACATACCCATATTACTATAAATCGACCCTCTGTTATAATATGGCATACTATCTTCCGGATCGAGTTCTATTATTTTCGTACATACGTTCAGGGTCTGCATTTCGTCTCCCATTTGGTAATAGACGACAGCCTGATGCATATAGATCTTTACAAGGACTTTATCACGCCAGTCTGTGTCTTTCTTATATTTTTCATCATTATTTATCCGCTCTATCAAGGTATTCAACATGTTCACTTTCTGTTGCGGTGTACTTAATTTATTCAGAGCCAGATACACATCATTATTAAACTTTACCAGACTTTTTTCGCCCTGCTTCTTCCTTCGTATTATCAGGAAGAACATTAAGGCAAATAATAATAACATAAGGGCAAACATCGCTATAATGCCGATTATACCCATATTCACGATTGAAAAGTTACATGATGTGAAGAATAACAGTGAAAACAAGGCCGGTATATATTTCATTTTATTTATAATAGTGATTCAACTTTCGCAAGCTCTTTCACCCCGCCTGCAATAGGGAAATGGTCAACGAACGCAAAG
Organism: Prevotella sp.; assembly: GCA_031260865.1. Taxonomy (GTDB): domain Bacteria; phylum Bacteroidota; class Bacteroidia; order Bacteroidales; family Dysgonomonadaceae; genus Dysgonomonas. The sequence continues at coordinate 3,660 of JAISKQ010000030.1, read as the reverse complement.
ATAATGAATATATCAAAGAGTAATCAGATATTTTCTCCTTCTTTTATTCTTTTCAGGTGGCAGAACAGCAGCTTACCGTTCTCGTCACGCAGGTGCATTCCATTTCCTTTGCAGTAGCGGAAATATTTACAATCGGCGCATTCATCTTTTTTCATCCAGCTACGATCCCTGTGAGGCTGATAACGCTTTGTCCATACATCCCAGAAGTTATCTTCGTAAATATTACCCTGAATGAAATTCGCGCGCAGGTTAGGGCAAGCGGAAATAGAGCCGTCAACAAGCACCGATGCTATATTTATACCCGCATGGCAAAAATAGAAATGATCCCTTACCTCTGTTTCATAAGCTCCTAAGAAACCTTCACAGCCATAACCGACATGAATAAGACCTTCTTCGCGCGTCGCTTTTATAAAATCAAATAATCGCTTGAATTGTGTCGGGGATAATTGTAAATCTTTATGTTGCAAAGCCCTGCCAATCGGGAATACGGTAAAAATACGCCATGCTTTGACTCCGGTATCGATAAGTAGTTTTTTCAGGTCGTTAAGTTGTGAAAATGTATTTGCCGTGACGCATGTCACCACATCATATACAATATCATCGGTGTTGGATAACAAAGAAACAGCATTGTAAGCCTGACGAAAACTATCCTTATTGCCGCGCATCAGGTTATGAGCATCTTCTAATCCGTCAAGACTTATGGTAACGGAGCGCAAACCGGCGTTCAGCAACCCCTTCAGCTTCTTCTCCGATAAGAATAGCCCGTTAGAGACCATTCCCCATGGAAATCCTCTCTTATACAGTTCCTGCCCGCAAAGTTCCAAGTCGTCACGCACCAACGGTTCCCCTCCTGTGATGACAATCATGGTTTCGTGCGGGTTTACATACGGCGTAATGTCATCGATAACCTTAAGGAAGTCATCTAAAGGCATGTCTTTCTGCCGCATATTTTTACGGCAATCGCTGCCGCAATGTTTACACGCGAGATTACACCTCAACGTGCATTCCCAGATAAGATACCTTAATTGATGCAGAGCCGCCGCGTTCTTTTTATGTTGCCGGAATAGCTCCAATCCAATCCGTTTACGAAAAGAAAGATTTTCTACGCCCATAGACTCTAATCCTTCTTAACCGGAGTTATTTTTATTGTTTGCATATCCTTTTCCGCTTCGCCGGCATACCATCCGTTACCGTTAGTGAAATTAGGATTTTTAAATTCCACAGACTCTATTTTTGTTTCAAATGCTCCGCCGTTCTGCTCACCGTCAATATCCTCTATTTTAAGGACAAACGTCTGCGATGCAGGAAACTCTTCGATTTTTAGTTCAAATTTTCCTTCGTTATTCGTAAGAACACTATCGATATAATGCACATATAGCTTTCCGTCAATTTCATACGATTGTCCCAGCACTGTTTTTATTTTCGCGACAGGATTGTCCGAATCATCATCGACAATAGTTCCTTTTACTTTGAATTTTGCGATAGGAACTCCATACTCGACTTTCGGATCAATTTCATCACAAGACGTAAAACCAAGTAAAACAAGGAAGAACGATAAAATCCGAGAATATACAGATAGCATCTTTATTTTCATATGATAATAATTTTTTAATCATGAATTTCTATCGCACCTATTTATAAGATGCAAAACGATTTCCAAATGTTGCATTTAAATCTAAATACTTGCTGTTACTTAACATCTTTTCCCGGCTTCGATTTCGCCCCTGCCTTTGGGGTTACAACTTTTGATTTAGATTTTACAACAACCTCGGATTTCGTCTCAGGTTTAGGCTTTGGCGTTGTTTGGAGTTTAGCGGGAGATTTTGGCGTTTCCAAATGTTTGATTTTATCTTCCAGTTTCTCTATCTCCGTAGCCTGATTGTAAATAGTTGTAAGCAATGAGTTTAATTCTTCATTTTCAATAGAACTTGGAAATTCGGAATCTACTCTTTCCTTAAAATCACTCAATACATTCATATAAATATTGAAAGCGTCGTAAGGGGAAGAATAAGGACTGAATGGCAATGTCTCCTTTGTTCCCATATAATAAAAATGGTCGCTCGCTTGCAGATATGTCCAATCCTGAATAATACGTCTTGTTTGGCTCAGGCTTACGCGTTCCGCTATTTCATATAACTTATGGAACGCTTCCTGTTGCAAGGTATTTCCCAACCATGCCGATACATCCCGCTCTTCTCCAACCCATGATATAGGGTGTATAGTCGAAATAGAATCTACCGGTTTCATGGTTTTAATAATATCGGAAGGGGTTGCAAAACCAATACCTTTTTCATTCGCGAAACGAGGCAATGCCCTCATGAAATCAAAGATACCCGAACTCTTTTTCTGGAAATTGCCTAAGGCTTCATAATTCATGAATAAATTTATCACTTGTTCATCCTTTGGCGTAGCGGCAACCCAGTTAATAAATTTATCCGCCGTCAAAGGATATTCGTTCCAGCTATAATTAGAAAAGCGGGTCGCTATATCTTCACTGAACTTGGCATTGCGCAACAGTAACTTCAACTTATGATGCTCTGCCGCCTGATACAGATAATTAGGGCTTTTCCAACCCAATGTACGCTTAGCGCCTTCGATAAGCATGCCTGAAAATCCCATCTCACTTATAAGCCCTGCTATTTCGTCGGAATAGATAAGTTCGGTGTTTCGGAACATTTTAGGACGTAGTCCAAACAAGCTTTCAATCTTATCGCTGTGTTCTTTCACTTGCTTTTTAAACTCATCCGGAGCGATTAAGGAGGCAAGGGAATGACCTTGTGTTTCGGCGAGAAATTCAACGCATCCGGTATCTGCCAGCTCTTTAAATCCATCTATAACTTCCGGAGCATATATTTCCATTTGGTCTAACGCCACGCCGGAAATAGAAAACGACACTTTAAACTTCCCGTTATATCCGCGGATCATGTCTAACATCAACTTGTTAGCCGGGATATACGAAACTTCGGCGACTTGTTGCATAAAGTCTTCATTGGCAAAGTCATCATAATAATAATGATCGCCTCCTATATTGAAAAAACGATAACGTTTTAGCCTCTGTGGTTGATGTAGTTGAAAGTTGAAACAAATATTTTTCATATGATAATAATTTTGATTTTAGTTGCCATATGGAACTTGCATGATTTTTATTATCATGGACTTTGGTGATTTGACAAAAATCATGCTTCGTTTCATATAACGTTTTTTTTTTATGATTTTACTTTTGGTTGTTTTTCCCCGTCTCAAGGATTTCTTTCAAATCCCTCTCAAATCTCGTCTGTTGTAATAAACACAAAATCGACATTCTTGCTATCTTTTTGTTCTTCTCTAAATGCTTTATGAGCTTTGATGGACGGCGGTCGCCCAATTTTGCCAAAGCGCCTAAAGCAATGGATATTCCGAAAATAAATACTAAGATCGGTTTTTATAATATATTTTGTTTTACTTATCGCATAGGCTATTATATATATTTCTTACTTTTTGTCCTGCATATTCCCATTTGATATTGTCAACCTCTTTTTTCCCTTCTTTGCTTAGGAAGTCAGACATGGCATCGTATGTACAAATAGAATAAATAGCGTCCGCCATACCTTCCACATCCCAATAATCGATTTTGACCGCCTTATCCAATATTTCGGCGCAACCGGACTGTTTGGATATAAT
>JAISKQ010000309.1 GCA_031260865.1 Prevotella sp. | reverse complement strand
GTTATCGAACGTATAGGCTATACCAAAAGTGAATATCAGTTTGAAGCTCAGTCGTGTGGCGTGTTTTCTGCCATACACGAGCAATCGGACGATATTAACAGAGGTGTGGATGGAAGAATCGATCCGATGGATCAGGGCGCTGGAGATCAGGGTATGATGTTTGGTTACGCGACCGGCGAGACCGACAACTATATGCCATTGGCGTTGGATTTGTCCCATGCTTTATTGTGGGAACTGGCGGCTATTCGTAAACACGAGTCAGCATTGATGCCTTATTTGCGTCCTGACGCTAAGTCGCAGGTAACAATCGAATATGATGACAACGGCATTCCATTGCGCATCGATACGATTGTCATATCCACGCAACATGACGATTTTGCCGATGACGCCGCCATGCAGGCGAAAATAAAAGAAGATGTGATCAACATCCTTATTCCTCGCGTGAAAGAGAAATATAAATTCAGGGATGACATCATAAAATTGTTTGCTGACAATATTACCTATCATGTAAATCCAACCGGACGCTTTGTTATCGGAGGTCCTCATGGAGATACGGGTCTTACAGGTCGTAAAATCATCGTCGATACATACGGAGGCAAAGGCGCTCATGGTGGTGGAGCTTTCTCAGGGAAAGATCCGTCCAAGGTTGACCGCTCGGCGGCTTATGCTGCCCGCCATATAGCTAAGAACTTAGTGGCGGCAGGCGTTTCATCCGAAATTCTGGTTCAGGTATCGTATGCCATCGGGGTTGCAAAGCCGATGAATATTTACGTGAATACATACGGAAAGAGCAATCTGAAAATTACGGATGGAGAAATATCCAAGAAGGTGGAAAAATTGTTTGACATGCGTCCTAAGGCGATTGAACAACGCTTGAAGCTAAGGAATCCGATATACGCGGAAACCGCGGCGTACGGTCACATGGGTCGTAATCCCGAAATAGTGGAAAAACACTTCAGGTCGCGTTATAATCCGGAAGGAATTACGTGTGAAGTAGAGTTGTTTACATGGGAAAAGCTGGATTACGTGGATATTATAAAGAAAGAATTTAATTTGTAAACTATTATGTGGCATTTATCCGGTTTCGGAAAATAGACCGGATAAATGTTCTCTTATAAAATAGCCTATTGTTGGAGAAGGATTCCATATCGTTTGTGAATGTTGTTGTTGAAGACTCTGTATCGTGCGATTCTGTTCAGCGACCGATATTCTCATTTGCCCCTATAAAAAATGGGATAGTAGATGTAGTATGTCGGCAAACGTCATTACAAACATCTACAAGCCAGGATAGTAACGATGTTTTGAGGCATCAGGGAACTCCTCTGCCTTTCAATCTGGAACAAACAGACAGCATTTTCTGCATACTTCTGATATGTTTGCTTTTCTTTACCCATATTTATAATGGAGGAATATCATTTATCAAAGAAAATATCGCGTATCTTTATTCTCCGGAAAAAACTTTCCGAAAATACGGGCAAACGATAACAAAGGAGGTTTTGTATAACTATTTCCTTGTCGCTCAGTCGATAGTCCTCGTGTCGATATGCCTTTATGATACATTTTTTGAATATGAGAAGCTTGGATATAGCAACGGCAGAACTCTGTCTACGATTGTATCTTTTATCGTTTTGATAGCTTTATTTCTGGGTATAAAGGATTTTATATATAGAATTGTTGGGTATGTATTTGATATTCAGAAGACTGTAATCGTGTGGCGGAAGTCGTACACTATATCTGTTGAAATTCTTGGAATATTGTATTTTGTTCCAACACTGTTACTTATCTATTCCAACTACTATCATGGACTGATATTAGGATTTATGCTGATATTGTTTCTTGTCGTCCAAATAATACTTTTTTATCAAATAATAGCCTATTTTATTGAACAAAAATTTAACTTTTTGTTTTTGATTGCCTACCTTTGCACTTTTGAAATATTACCCTATGTATATTTATCGATGGGATTGATATATCTATATAGGACAGACGTTTTTAACACACTATTATGGCCTTGAAAGTAAAAAAGATTTTGATTTCGCAACCTGCACCAACAACCGAAAAGTCTCCGTATTTTGATATTGCTGAAAAATATCATTTACAGATGGATTTTCATCCTTTTATTCGAGTAGAAGGACTTGATGTCAAAGAATTCAGACAACAACGTATTAATATATCTGAATATACAGCTATTGTGTTCACGGCAAAAGTCGCTATCGATCACTTTTTTTCATTATGTGAAGACCTTCGAGTAACAATGCCCGAAACAATGAAGTACTTTTGCATATCGGAAGCTGTGGCTTTATATCTCCAGAAATATATTGTATATCGGAAGCGTAAAATATTTTTCAGCGCGACAGGCAAAATGAGCGGTCTTGCCACGGCGTTGTCGAAACATAATAAAGAAAAATTTCTTGTTCCTGTTTCGGATGTCCATGCCGAAGACATTACGGATGTATTGGAAGAAAAGAAAGTTGAATATACAAAATCTGTTATGTATAAAACAGTAAGTAATGATATAACAGAAGGGGAAATATTATCGTATGACATGTTGATTTTCTTCAGCCCGTCGGGAATCTTATCATTATCGAAGAATGCTCCGAATTTTGAACAGGGAGAAAGAGTTATCGGGTGTTTTGGCGCTTCCACGGCGAAAGCTGTTCGCGATGCCGGCTTACGGTTGGATTGTGAAGCTCCGCTTCCGGGTGTGCCATCAATGACGGCGGCGTTGGAAATGTACTTAAAAGAGAATCAAAAGGCTAAATAAACTCAATAATAAGAAAGAAAAAAGAAAAAAGCTTAACGACTAATGTTAGGCTTTTTTTATATGAATAAGATGGTAATCTATGACAACGATTTAGGAGAAATAAGGCTGGTTAAGAATAACCGGGCAAGACGTATCACTGTCCGCAAGAAGGATGGTTATCTTTGCCTTACATATCCTCCGTCTGTGAAGATGTCTTATATAAAGAAAACAATAGAGGAAATGAAGCCTCAATTAAAATCACTGGTTGAAAAGAAATCGGAACGTTTATTGTTTTCGCCGCAGACCAATCTTGAAACACTTAGCTTTCGCCTGCGGATCGCGACCAATCCATCCACCGATAACTATTATATAAAGTTGAAGGATGGCGTGTTGTCCGTATCATGCCCTGCCGATACCGATTATATGAAGCCTTCGGTTCAGGATGTAATCCGTGGCCTCATAGAGAATGCGCTCCGATATGAAGCGAACCGGATTTTCCCATCCAAA
>JAISKQ010000172.1 GCA_031260865.1 Prevotella sp. | reverse complement strand
ACAACTACTCTTTCAGTAGCTTATCCAGAAAATCATCAAATTCTTTGTCGAATTTTTCCATCAGGTCATTGTCGAATTTAAGGGTAGAGTCTTCATTAATCAATAGTAATTCCTCTATCACCTCAAAACTATCATCCGCATAATTAACAGAAAATGGTTTGTATATATCTAAAGATGAGAACATTTCTTCATTGTCGAGTTGCTCGGTCACTTCAAGCAAAACGGAGATTATGCTTTCATCATTCAGCTCATCTATTTTGTTTACCCAATCAAAAACGACTATTTCGGCGACTTTGTTTTCCTCATCGTCATAGAAAGCAACCTCCCCGCTCTCTTTATCCACAGTGATAAAAATGTCGGTAAGGGAACTGCCTTTATAGTCCTTTGACAAAACATCAATCGCTTGCAGAAATGTGTTTTTTATCAAAGATGATGGATTTTTATGAACTTCTTCCATTTGTAATTATTATGTGATTAATTTATACGAAAGTACAAAAAATATTGTATTCTTTCTTATTTTCTACTATTTCTTTAGAATTAGGCGTAATTATATACATATTGGTATCTGGTCTTTCATTTGCTTAGATACTGAAATCAAGAACATTATCCCCTGTTTTCAATGTATTGTGTATCCTGATTTCGGCGTTTTGTTGTACAAGCGAATACGGTACAACGCTTTTGGTAAGCCATGAGTTTCCTCCTATTATAGTGTCGTGTCCCACAACCGTTTTTCCTCCCAGTATGGTTGCCCCCGCATAGATTACCACATTGTCTTCTATGGTCGGGTGCCTCTTTTCGTTGGAAAGCCCCTTTGTTATAAATAAAGCTCCTAATGTAACTCCCTGATATATTTTAACATTGTCGCCTATTATCGTTGTCTCTCCAATAACGATACCTGTGCCGTGGTCAATATAGAATGCTTTACCTATTTCCGCGCCCGGATTAATGTCCACCCCAACTTTTGAATGGGCGTATTCGGAAAAAAGACGGGGAACAATAGGCGTATCCATCTTATAAAACTCATGCGATATACGATAGACTACTTGCGCGAAGAATCCGGGATAAGTCAATATAACTTCTTCGATAGACTTTGCGGCAGGATCATTTTCGTAATACACAGATGCTTCATCATACAGTTGCTCTTGTATTTCAGGCAATTGACAAATAAACCGGTCAACTATATCTTCCGCTTTCTCCCTATCCAGCAAGGCGGAGATATTCTCGACCAAAACAGAATAAAAGTAATATAGTTTCTTTTCTCTGGATTTTTCCTGGTCACAGATAGGGAATAGGACACGATGTATAAGTGTGTTCAGAGCATCTTCCAACTCTATTCTATTAATTGGAAGTTGTTTTGACTCGGCTCTCAATTTATTGGCAATCTCGTATATATTAGTCATAACTTTGGCTTTAGGCATAACAAAAGTACAAATTAAAAATAGAATACTTGGAAATTTGCTTCTTTGAATTTATTTTATGTTATAAATCATATTTTTTTATGAAAAAAAATGAAGAAAAGAATATTACAATTTGTTTCTTTATTTATACATTTGTATAGATATTTAACCGATTTAAACCATTAACTCATGAAGATTAATGACATTTTGTCAGATTTAGAGGCGAAACACCCCGGAGAATCTGAATTTTTACAAGCCGTAAAAGAAGTACTTGTGTCTATTGAGGATGTTTATAACCAACATCCCGAATTTGAAAAAAACCGTATTATAGAACGTTTGGTGGAACCTGACCGTATTTTTACCTTTAGGGTGCCATGGGTAGATGACAGGGGCGAGATTCAAGTGAATCTGGGCTATCGTGTACAGTTTAACAACGCTATCGGACCTTACAAAGGTGGTCTGAGATTCCATGCGTCTGTAACCTTATCCACACTCAAGTTCTTAGGATTTGAACAAACCTTCAAAAATGCCTTGACCACATTGCCGATGGGTGGCGGTAAAGGTGGATCGGACTTTAGCCCGAGAGGAAAATCCAATGCCGAAATCATGCGCTTCTGCCAGGCTTTTATACTGGAACTTTGGCGTAATATCGGACCCGACACAGATGTACCTGCCGGAGATATTGGCGTAGGAACACGCGAAATAGGCTACCTGTACGGAATGTATAAGAAACTGGCGCGGGAAAACACCGGAACTTTCACAGGCAAGGGTCTTGAATATGGAGGCTCACTTGTCCGTCCTGAAGCTACCGGATTCGGCGCTTTGTACTTCGTAAACGAGATGCTGAAAGCCAAAGATATAGACCTAAAAGGCAAGACAGTCGCTGTTTCCGGATTCGGTAACGTGGCTTGGGGCGCAGCCTTGAAAGCAACCGAACTGGGCGCTAAAGTGGTTACTATATCAGGTCCCGACGGCTATATATATGATGCTGACGGCGTAAGCGGCGAAAAAATTGAATATATGCTCGAACTTCGCGACTCGGGTAATGATGTGGTAGCTCCTTATGCTGAAAAATATCCAAACTCCGTATTCCATGCGGGAAAGAAACCGTGGGTAGAAAAGGTGGATATTGCTTTGCCTTGCGCTATCCAGAATGAGTTGAACGCAAAAGACGCTGAAACGTTGATCGCTAATGGCGTGACTTGTGTCGCAGAGGTTTCCAATATGGGTTGTACGGCTGAGGCTGTGGATACATTCCTCGAAAAACATATCCTGTTTGCACCGGGTAAAGCTGTTAACGCCGGAGGTGTGGCTACTTCGGGTCTGGAAATGAGCCAAAACGCGATGCACTTACAGTGGAGCGCGGAGGAAGTAGATCAGCGTCTGCATGGTATTATGAAAAATATACATGGTCAATGCCTTAAATTCGGCAAGGGACATGACGGATATATCAACTATGTGAAGGGTGCTAATGTAGCCGGATTTATGAAAGTAGCCCGGGCTATGATTGCACAGGGAGTTATATAACTAATTTTTCCTGTCAATTCCCAGATTGAAAAGCCCTTTGGATCAGCGATGATCTAAAGGGCTTTTTTATCATCTATTCCATTTGTCCGAAATATTATATTACTTTGCAGGCTCTTATTAGTATTGGATTATGATAAAGAAGCTTCTAAAGTGGACTAAAAGGATTATCCTTTGTTTGTTCCTGTTCAGTATATTACAGGTGGTTCTGTTCAAGTTTATACCGGTCTATTATACCCCGTTAATGGTTTGGAATAATACAATTCAGTTATTATCAGGCGAAAAGGTCGTTTGCCGACATACATGGATGCCAATCAACGACATTTCAAAATACTTGCCGTTGGCTGTTGTCGCCTCCGAAGACAACCTTTTTCTGGATCATTCAGGATTTGACTTTGACCAAATAGAAAAAGCAATCAACGAAGCTGAAAAGGGCAAGCGGCAAAGGGGCGCCAGTACAATCAGCCAGCAAACCGCTAAAAATACATTCCTTTGGTCAGGAAAATCATATATCCGCAAAGGATTGGAGGTATATTACACGTTCCTGATTGAGTTAATATGGGGTAAGGAGCGAATCATGGAGGTTTACCTCAATTCCATTGAGATGGGGCAGTACATCTATGGGGCGGAAGCCGTTGCCCAAACTCACTTTCATAAGCCCGCGAAGAAACTGACAGCCCGTGAATCGGCATTAATTGCCGCGACGCTACCCAATCCTATTAAATTCAGTTCCGCGAAGCCCTCCGCCTACATGCTGAAACGTCAGGCAAAGATACTGGATCTGATGAACAAGGTTAAACCTGTTGATTTTGACAAGAACTAACCAACTCTGTCAACTATCAGCAAGTAATCAACCGTTTATTCAAAAAAGTGACAAAAGTAACAGTTTTCAAGAGTTCAAGTTTACTAGCTTGTTAGAACTCTTGTGAACTCATTACTTACTACTCATAACTCAAAAAGGTGACAAAAGTGACACTTTTTATAAGAATATATTCTGCTTCTGCTCTCGCTGCTCAAAACGTTCAATTACATTAGTCGTTTTTCGCGACTCGGCATAATAAGAATGTATTCGGCTTCTGCTCTCGCTGCTCAAAACGTTTTTTTTTGTCTGCTATTTTTCCTGCGCGCAATCACAGATTGCTTGCCTTCCTTTTGCCCAAAGCCGCAAAAGGAAGCAAAAACGCTTTAACGCCCACTTCATCTTCCGACCCGCTACGGGCTTAAAGGCTAAACGAAAAAACTCGCTCTAAACGCTGTTATATCCGAATCGGCGGATAAGCTCAAACACGTTTTCGTTTTACGCCTTTTTCGCCCTGCGGGTGCCCCGCCCATGAAGTAAACGGCGTTGGCTGACGCCCGACAAGACCTCGATGACGCGTTAGTATAAAATAATAGAACGTTTTGAGCAGCGAGAGCAGAAGTAGAATACATTCTTATTATGCCGAGTCGCGAAAAACGACTAATGTAATTGAACCAATAAAATTTAAAAAAGTGACAAAAGTAACACTTTTTCAAGAGTTCAAGTTTTTAAGAGTTCAAGTTTACTAGCATGCTAGAACTCCCGTAAACTCAAAACTTATTACTTTCAACTCAAGACTCAATACTTATAACTTTTTCTCCATCATTTCAAAGACCTCTTTTCAGTGAGCAATCAACAGCGAAAAACCAATGACTAATTACAAAAAGTGACAAAAGTAACACTTTTCTATAACTCAAGTTTTCAAGAGTTCAAGTTTACTAGCATGCTAAAACTCTTGTGGACTCTTTACTCAAAACTCATTACTTACTATTCATAACTTAAAACTTTTAAAAGGTGACAAAAGTAACACTTTTCAGTCATCACCGAATTGCGCCATCCTTTTCTAGTAAACTTGTACACTTGCAAGCTTGTAAACTCAAAACTTATCACTTTCAACTTATTACTCAAAACTTATTACTCCTATATTAGATAATTTTTTTTGAATTTAATGACAGAAAACAGGTAAATAGCAATAACAATTATCTAAATTTAACTAAACGGAAATTAATTAGTTTTAGTAAAAAAACGCATTCGATAATTATAACCTTATGCGGTTTTTAATGCGGTTTTTAATTCATTTTTTCAGGATATTACACTAAAAGTCAACAATTTTAAATCCAAAATATCATTTGATGAATGTTTTTTAGGAAAGGACAAACGATTCTATTTCTTTATTAGTTCATCGGTTGAATACTCTTTTCCTAAATCGAACGCGTCGATAGGTTTGGATGCGTATAATATTTTAAACAAAAAGAAAGTCGATGATTATTCCATTGATGATTATTCATCAACAGAAACGTATTTCAACTTGTTGCCTGCACAAGTTTTATTCCATTTGAATTTCCGCTTTTGAACTATTATGCAACCGCAAGGTGGATATAAACATATTTTATATTATAAGTGATTAAAAATAAGATTTTTATTTCACAAAATAGCCCCTACCCGCTCTAAAAAACAAAAAGAACTATCCATCCCTTTACGAATATTTTCTGTATATTTACATTTCCAAACTATTATAAAAACAAGATGGCAAACAATACCACAATAGCAAAATTAAAGACGCAGATATTTATACTCTTTATCGGAATGATTCTGGGAGGTATGATCATGTACCTGATTAATCAAAAGAAGAGTGAGACGATACAAATATCCCACAGTATGATTCTGGAAAAGATAGAAAGCCTTGGTAATCTGGAGGTAACCAAATACAGCATTCAGGATATGGTGGAATATAAAAAGGTACGCCGATGGTTGCCCAATGCCAAAACCGCGCTGATGGTGTCCGGTGAAGTGATTTGCTGCGTCGATCTGACCAAATTGAAATCGGAAGATATAGAAGTTGAGGGGAAGACAATCCGCTTGCAACTGCCGACGCCCGAAATATGCCATGTGAAAGTGGATCATTCCCAATCGCGGGTCTATAATATGGATTTCGGCTTGTGGGAATCAACGAAGATAGTAGATGAAGCTTACAACTATGTAGAACAACATTTGAACGAAAAAGCCAAACAGTTGGATATGGTCAGCCAGAGCCGCGACAACGCGGTCAACCTGCTCAAACCCATATTGGAGGCTATGGGCTTCGAGGAAGTCATTATTTCCTTTCATTCCGAAACAAGCAAAGGATAATTCTTCGTTACGGGTTACATGTTAAAACCCTTGAGTTTTAAACACTATCTGTTCATTATATAAAACATTGAACGAAAAGGAACTTTAAAGCGTTGTTATATCATACTTGCTTTTCGTGCGTTACAAAAGACTTATTGATAAACCTAAAAATATAGAACTAAATAATTTACAAACAATTAAAACAGAAATTATGGCAACAGTAACATTCAAAGGATCGCCTGTAAATATCAGCGGGCAATTACCCGCGGTAGGATCTTTAGCTCCGGATTTCACGCTGGTGAAATCGGATCTTTCCGAAATTTCATTAAAAGACCTAAACGGTAAAAATGTAGTCCTAAACATTTTCCCCAGCTTGGATACCGGCGTATGCGCGGCGTCTGTACGCAGATTCAACAAAGAGGCCGCCAATTTGCCCAATACCGTAATATTGGCTATTTCAGCCGACCTTCCATTCGCGGCAGGACGTTTCTGCACAACAGAAGGTATTGAGAACGTACATCCGGCATCGGTTTTCAGAAATTCTGAATTTGCTGAAGCTTATGGGGTATTAACGCTCGACGGTCCTCTGAAAGGACTTTTAGCTCGTTCGGTGGTTGTACTTGACGGCAATGGAAAAGTGGTCTACAATGAATTAGTCGCAGAAACCACAACTGAACCAAATTATCAAGCTGCTATTGACGCGCTGAAAAAATAACCGTTTTAGTGACTGAAAATAAAAAAGGCTTTTGCTAATCAGCAAAAGCCTTTTTTAGGTCTCAGACCTTTATTTCGTTAGTTTACAGCCTACTAATAAACTATAAACTTAACCTGTATCAGAACTTGTAACCTACTGTCAACAAGCCTTGAAACGTATTTGTTTTAAGAGTCGCTTTATCCGCTCCGGTAAAAGCATATAAGTCATCTTTCTGAGATTTCATTACAAACGCAATGTCTGTATAGAAATAGCTGACACTCTTATCATCCGACCGTCTTTGAGGAATGAACTGATACCCTAAACCATAAGTGATGTAGTGGGTGTCGCCGTCAAACGCATAGTGAGTCACCGAACGAGGATCGGTAGTCACTTCATTTCCATTCGTTTTAATATCTGTAGTGAAAGGACTTTGCACCCATGAATAACCTACACGTCCCAAGAATTTAGGAGTGAAACGGTATTCTATACCTATGCGCAACGCTGATGACATTCTAAAGTCGGTCTTTATATATTCATTCGGATCGGGAGATAAATTTTTACCCTTTCTATCATGCAACCTCATGTTGTTTTTATAATTAGTCAGCTCATAATCAGCGCTAACAATCGCTTTGGAAGCAATAATCCCTGCAAGGCTTAGCGTCCATTTATCGGGTGTGCGGAATTTATAATCATACACGGCGTCTTCTTCGCCATTATAACTCAAGACTTCGCCCTTAGCATAATCCGCGTCCAAATTAGCGCCTTGCACCCCTGATAAATTATGCGCTAAATCCGCGGCGAAATGGTCCGTCATATTATACCATGTAGGAGAATGATAAGAAAGACCTATTCGCAGTTCTTCCATCGGTTTTACAATTATTCCGGCTTTTACCTGCCAGCCCGCGCCATCTGTCCTGTCCCAGTTGTATAAATCAAATCTGCGATTATCGGCAATATCACCGCTACCATCAAGCATATATTCTGTGTACTGAGAGTAGAGACGATAGTTGATGTCGGTCATTGATACAGTAGCGCCAATATTCACCACATCCGAAATAGATGTTCCGATATTGAAATCATAAGTATCGATAGCGCCTTTCTCTTGTACAAATAAGTCATTGGATACCGAGATGTTTTCAGGTATCGCGGTCGAGTACCTTCCGTTAGATGTCTCATTCACTAAAAAGGAATTATAACCTAATACCGTTAACCAATCCTGACTATCCCAAACACCCCAATGATCATTTCCTCCCAATGCCAGATTGCCGGAAGAAACATTATTATTAGTCGCTCTATCAGCCATATAATCGGTAAGCGACCTGCCAACACTATTGCCCATCATCAGATATTGACGATCGAAACTTTTCAGGCGATTATAAGAAAATCCAATATTCAATAACGGCACTTCATCACTATTTAAAGGAATAGTAGTTACAAACGCCAAGTTATCTAATGAAAATTTGAATTTACTTTCATCGTTTTTTACTCCGGACAGGTTGGTCTGTGTGTTTGTGTTTTGAAAGTTTAGTGTAGTCACGATTTCCGATCTTTGATAAACGCCTATACCTGCCGGATTGATCGCTATACCGGATATATCGCCGCCCAAGGCTCCAAAAGCGCCGCCCATAGCCACAGAACGGGCGGTTCCGGTCAAATCATTTTTCGAAAACTTAAAAGCATCCATTTCATTCTGGGCATTGATAGCCAAGAATGAAAATACAGACGTCAACATTAACAACAATACCTTTTTCATATGATAATAATTTTGATTTTAGTTGCCATATGGAACTCGCATGATTTTTATTATCATGGACTTTGGCGATTTGACAAAAATCATGCTTCGTTTCATAATTTATCTGCGTCCGCCACCGCTTCTACCGCCGCCGGATGATGATCCGCCACCACCTGATGAACGACTTGAGGAAGAACTTCCTGAGCTGTATGATCCTGATGAAGAGGAACGACTGCTGCTACTGCTACCGGAAGGTGTATAACTTGAACTTCTGGAACTGCTAACGTTGCTTGAAGAACTGCCGGTGGAACTACTAGGACGTGAAGTACTTGAACTACTGTTAGTGTTATAACTTGGGCGTGAACTGCTACTACTTGAACTACTATTATAAGAAGGTCTTGTACTTACAGAACCGGAGGAAGAACCTCTGCCTGTTGTTGACGATTCACTGCTGTTGTAGCTCGGACGAGTTGTAGGTCTTGTTGTACTGACTCCACTTGAAGCGCCTCTGCCGTCTGTCGTTGACGAGCCGTTAGTGTTATAGCTCGGACGAGTCGCCGGTCTTGTGCTTACGCCATTTGAAGAACCTCTGCCGCCTGTTGTTGATGAGCCGTTAGTGTTGTAGCTCGGACGGGTTGCAGGTCTTGTACTTACGCCGCTTGAAGAACCTCTGCCGCCTGTTGTTGACGAGCCGTTAGTGTTGTAGCTCGGACGGGTTGACGGTCTTGTGCTTACGCCGCTTGAAGAACCTCTGCCGTTAGAACCGTATGATGGACGAGTACCTACCGAAGAACCTCTGCTTCCGCCGTATGATGAATTATATCTTCCTGATGAATTGTATCTGCTTGTCGAAGCTGAATAGCGGCCACTTGAACCGTATCCATGACTTGGACGACCTGAGTATGAGTAATTTGAACGATAATAGTTGTGACCATAACCGCCGCCATACCAGCCGCCGCCGTACCAGCCGCCGCCATACCAACCGGCATACCAGCCGCCGCCGTACCAAGGACTACCCCAACCGTAATAACCGCCATACCAAGGTCTGCTCCAACCATAACCCCAGCTACCATAATACCAAGGATCATACCAGCCAAATGAATAAGATGGATAATACCAAGAGTCATACCAAGGATAGTAGGAGTTATAGCCTCCCCAACCCCAGCCAAGATTTACATTAAAATTCCAACCGCGATTACCATAATAATTGCTGTACGCGTCATTTACCACATACACATTTATTTCATCATTGCTCGAAATTTTGACACTGTTGACCGGATCATGGAATTTTACGATACGATCGGTATATTGATAGTCTTGATATTGGTCATCAGGCGTCAATGTGTCTTCAGCATACTGATCATATTCATATACATCGACATTTCCGCCTCTACGATTGTAGGTATCCACATCAATATTCACATTGCCGGTAGATTCTAATGTTATTTCTCCATTATCCCTTACAACAAGCACCTTAGATTGGTCAACTTGCTTTAGAGGAATGGTCTTCTTTACTTCTTCTTTTTTATTATTTTTAGTTTTAGAAGTAGCATAGATGTCATCCCATTCCTGCGCAAATGCAAAGAACGGCATCATCGACACCAGAACCATTAATAATAAATTTTTAGTTTTCATAATCTGCTCTCCTATTGATTAATTTGTAATTTCGATTTTGCTTTGAATAAAAACATTGTAAACAATGCGTTTATCTCGTTTATATAATACTTAGACTATGCAATTGGTAAAAGGTTTAATATAATCCATTAAAATATTTCTTTTTTATAAAGAGATATAACAAATATACGGCTTTTATTTTTTCATTCAAATATATTCTATATTAAAGATGCTTTGAAGCCTGTCTTGTTGCGTTTTGCCGCGTTAAAAATAGTTATAATCCGTATTTACCGGTAATTTTCCAGTAACCCGAAGTATTTTTCTTAGTTCAACCATAGACACCGTTTAAATAAAAAGAGGACATAATCTTATGATAATATCCTCTCTCTGTACTTTTATCGGAAATTATTATCTTTTACGAATAACTTCCCCTTTAATGCGCACTTTGTAAATCGAATCCGAAACATTTGTAAAGACAGTAATTTCTTTATTGAAGATACCCAGACGACCTGTAGTTGAATAGGTTACCTTAATAGATCCTGTCTTTCCCGGCAGCACCGGTTCTTTTGTATAATCGGGCGTTGTGCATCCGCATGTCGTTTGTACACGTTGAACAATAAGAGGAGCTGTACCTTCGTTTTTGAAAACAAATTCACAAGTAACCGTACCCGCGCTTTCGTCAACTTTTCCAAAATCGTGTGCATCTTTTGCAAATACGGCTTTAGGCGCTTTACTTCCGTCTTGAGCCATTATAAAACCGGTGGAAAGTACCAAGGCTAATAATATAAAACCAATTTTTTTCATATACCTAAAATCTAATTGTTTTACAAAATAAATAATTGTAGTTTCGCTTTTGTGCTAAAAAATTCGCCGTAAAGTTAGCAATAAAAATGATTACTTGTTAAAACAACGCTATATTTTTTTAGTCAACAGTAAACAGTAAAATCCATGAGCCGATGTGCCAATTTCGCAGAGCGACAAGCTATTTTTTATTTTCTCTTTTTGGGAGATGAAGGGGGCTGCGATTCTTCATTCTTATACATACATCCACAACAACACCGGCTTCTTCGCGGCTTTCAGCAAGGCATCTACATTACGCATCACCTCATTGTTGATGACGGGGCAACCCTGGCTCCAGCCCAAAGGCAGGTGTGTCGGATAAATCTCTCTATCAAGAACGGGTGTGTGGGAGTGAAGCACAATCTGGCGTTGGAACGCGTTGCTGTTTGTCTTTTCCAACCCATGCAATTTGTAATGGACATTTATGCCCCATTTGCTATAAGAGCGTATTCCTACCTTATATTTACCCAACGAAGAGCAATAGCTGCCCTCTACATTGCTGAACACGGGTTTGGACTGAGTGCTTTCTCTTCCGTATCCGTGGCAGCACAGGCTTTCGTACTTGATGGTATCTTTAGCGAAATCCCACACAAAAAAGCGATTCTTGCCCGAATGGATGCTAAAATCAATCAAAATGCAATATTGAGTATTATATCCTTTTTGCCTGCAATATATTTTGGCAGAGTCGGCTTTGGCTTTCAATCGTTTAAAAGTCAACGATTCCTCAACGCGTTCCAACTCTTCCGCCTTTTTGTTTGTTTCGCCGCACATAATCAGCGCTACCGACGACGCGGCAAAAGCAATCAATAAGAAGAACAAGACTGTTTTTTTTCTCATTTTTTATCCTTTACGGTTACTTTTATACCTTGTGTATGCGAAACAAATTCCGGCGCGTACATACATTGTATGGTGGTAATACCGTTCGCATATTCTCCGCCGCGGTTTACATACACAGGGTATTCCAATACGTAAACGCCTTTTGGCAACCGATCGAAATAGAAGTTTGTCGACACATCTTTCGCCACCTGATAATAAATCAGCTTGTCTGCCCACTTTATACCCGAAACGGTTTGCAACGGCTCGAAGCAAGGGGCGCGCATATCTTTTAATTGCACAAACTCAAAGTCCCTGTCCGCCTTTATTGTCAAGCGCACGACTACTTTATCGCCTATCGTCAACGGATTGTTTTCCGTAATCAGCGTCAAGCCCTTTCCTGCAGCCGTATCATTTTCCTTGAACAACTGTTTTTCGATATTCAGTTCTCCTTTTCGCGCGGTTATCTTATCCAGATTTTCATAATATTGCCAGTACATCGCTCCGAACGCCGGTTCCGATCCGGAAGAATTTACGGTTACTTTCGCCATGTCGGCGTTTATTTCCGACTTGTCCCACACCTGCTTGAAATATCCTGTTCCCTGTTCTTTATTTTCGGGATCCAGCTTCACGCCGCCCACAGTGATGGCGACAGGCATCGTTTCCCCTGTAAACCAATCGGATCCTGCACTTAACAACGCGCTGACGGCATCAATAGAGGCATGAGTCGATTCCCATACCTGAGTATGTTTTTGATTGAGCAGCCATTGTTTCATCAGGTTCATCTCTTCTTCGGCAGCTCCGTTTTCTTGCAGAGCCGCCATCAGGAATGTATGAACGCTGATTGTACTCATCGACATGAATACATTGCCGCGATTGTTTGGCCAGTGCATACCTTGCTTATCTTTCACGGCGTATTCCCTGATGGATTTGGTGATTTTATCCGCCGATTCTTTATCCCCGCCGCGTTTCAGCACGACGGATAAGATGGAACGTTCGTATAAGTTTAGTTTTGTCCAGTTCTTAGCGGCTACATCCGTATAAAAACGTTCGGCGGCACGCGCTTCCCTGCTGATAGGTATATCGCGGTAGAATGAGCGGACATAAGCAAATTCAAGCTGGTTAGTTGAAACATACGCTGTTTTTTCCCAGTTCTTATTCTGTTTTTTCAACGCCTCAAAGTCTTCTGCTATTTTTTTGTCAATAAACTTCAAAGCCTCCATTTGCATCATTTTTATTTCCTGCGGATATTCTACTTGCCCTACGCGTTGCAGATTCGCGTATCCATACAGGATATATTGAGTGATGGCGCGGCTGGGATACATACCTTTGTACCAAGACCATCCGCCGTCATTTTGCATCAAATCCTTTAGTTTGGCGGTTGCCGCGTCGGTCTGTTGCTTCGTATTGTTCAGATCAAGCAACAGAGATAAGCGTCGCATCTGTTCCGTCTCATCTTTTGCATCCAACACCCAAGGCGTTTCTTCCAGAAGAATGGTTTTCAATTCCTCGTCTTTTTGCAATTTTGAAATCAGCGTTTGCTTATCGTCGGTTTGTCGTTTCCATGCTTCTATCATGTTCGCCACTTTGGGGTACTGATGTACGATAGAAGCCCCCAATTGATTGACATAATAACTTGCAAACCAATTAACGGCATTTTCATTCGTCGGGTTGCTGAACGTAGGCAACGCCTGTACGGCATACCAAGCCGGATTGGACGCGTATTCAAGTGTCAACCTGTAATTACTTGTTGTGGATGAGTTGCTTGCCTGCAACCTGTCGAAGATAAAGGAACTTGTTCCCGCCTTTGTCACATCTATCGGCATGCTTTCGGTCACCAGCATGCGGTTCGATAATACCGGCAGCACATGTTGCTCGCCATCGCTGAATGTCGCGCTCCGGGCAATGACGCGGCAGCCAATCAGTTCGATGTCGCCGGGAACGAAAAATGTCCAGTCAGCCGAAACCGAAGCGTCTTTATCCACCGAGAATGGTTGCTTTTGGCCGGCAATAGCCAAGTCGATGATTTTTTCCGTTACCGGGTCGAAAAATTCGATGCGTACATCGCCCGAGATAGCATTGTCGGAAAGATTGGAGATCTTCGTGGAAATGCTTGTTTTATCCCCCTGACGTACAAAGCGGGGCATGTTGGGCGTTATCATCAACTCTTTCCGGGTTATCACAAATTCTTCCAATGTACCTACTCTGGCGTTTTTATCATGAGCCAATGCCCTGAACCGCCATGTGGTATTACTTTCGGGTACGGTGAATGAAATAAGGGTTTCCCCTTTTTCGTTCGTCCGTAGTTGAGGAAAGAAAAACGCCGTTTCATTGAAATTCCGGCGGACTTGCGGCGCGGAAAAACCGTCTTCTATATCTGAGCCGCCCACGGAAGAATCAGCCATAGCATAAGA
>JAISKQ010000166.1 GCA_031260865.1 Prevotella sp. | reverse complement strand
AGCGCCTTAATATCCTCAAAGGTATTTCCGGCGGCGGCGCGCGCGCTGAACTTAGGCGCGCCGATATATACCGCGTCCGCGCCATGATTAATGGCTTCGATACCACACTCCACGTTTTTTGCCGGAGCAAGCAATTCTATTTTTCGAGCTTTAAGCAATTTATTTAATTTTTGGCTTCCCTTTTCAGTGAACAGCACGTTAATAGTTTACCGGCGCGCCGGAACTCTTGTAACTCGTAACTTGTAACTTGTAACTTGTAACTCGTAACTTGTAACTCGTAACTTGTAACTTGTAACTCGTAACTTGTAACTAACTTATTCCTTTAACGGTACAATATCTTCCAGATCTTTAATCTTTGTTTTATCATAAGGGGTTTCCTGATAAACGAAATAGTTCAGCCAGTTATTGAATAACAAATTACCGTGCCCCGCCCAGCGAACCAGAGGCGGATTGTCAGGGTTATTGTTTTTATAATAGTTGTTAGGAATCTTTATCGGTAATCCTTTATCGACATCCCTTCGGTATTCCGTATTCAGGGTGTTCGGCGCGTATTCGGAATGTCCGGTCAGATAAAATTCCCGACCTCCGCGCGACATCACGATGCCTACTCCCGAGTCGTCGGATTCCGATAATATTTTCAACCCGTCGTATTTCAATATCTCGTCGCGCGTCACGGTGGTGTGACGGCTATGCGGAATATAAAATTCATCATCAAAACCTCTGAACAACGGGAACTTCTTATCATGTACGACATGCTTGAACACGCCGAACATTTTCTCGGGGAGAATTTGTTTATTCACGCCGTAGAAATGATGCATGGCAGCCTGTGCCGCCCAGCAGATATAGAGCGTGGAAGTCACATGCGTCCGCGCCCAATCGAAGATGGAAGTTATTTCCGGCCAGTACGTCACATCCTTAAATTCATACAGTTCCACCGGCGCGCCGGTTATGATCAGTCCATCGTAATAATCATCCTTTACCTCGCTGAAATTTTTGTAAAACATCAGCAAATGCTCTTCCGGCGTATGTTTAGAAACATGGGTTTCCAGTTTCAGAAATTCGACCTCCACCTGCAACGGGTTGTTCGACAACAACCTGATCAGGTCTGTTTCGGTCATAATCTTTATCGGCATCAGGTTGAGAATGAGTACGCGCAAAGGACGGATATCCTGCTCGTTTGCCCTCAAATCATTCATAACGAAGATATTCTCTTTTTTGAGAATATCTATTGCCGGAAGATTGTTCGGTATATTTACTGGCATGTTTATAATTTATTTATCTGTATGCAAAGTTACGAAAATAATAAAAAAGATTGCTAATACCCTCAGCTGTTTCTCGCTTCGCTAAACTCTCCTTTGGAGTTGTTTTCGCTAATTTATCTTAATTGACGATAAAACGATAAGATAACTGTTTTAGGATAAAAGAATATCCTCTTTTTTTGATACTTTTGCATTTCTAAAACGAATGTGCTATAAAACGGTTTAAACAAATATTTCTCACAGTATCAGGTATAATAATAGGATTGATAATCCTCTTGTATGGCCTACTGAACATGCCTGCTGTTCAAGAGTATGCAAAAAATGTTGTGGTTGACGAGCTTAAGAGTAAAATCGGCACGGAATTAGGAATCGGCAAACTTCATTTTCAACTATTCAACTCCGTCCGGCTCGACAGCGTATATTTGTATGACCGGTCAAATGAAAAGGTACTGATGGCAGACAAGGTATCGGCAAGTATTGACCTCTATTCTTTGATGAAAAAGAAAGTAGTGATAACTTCCGCGTGGTTGTCTGATTTTGAAATACATCTGTCGAAGGAGACCGCCGACGCCCCTTTGAATATTCAATATATCATCGACGCCTTTCAGCCGAAAGGTGATAAACCTAAAAGTAAAATAGATATAAAGATTAGCGCCGTTAATATACAAAATGGACGGTTTAGTTATGATATAAAGGACAAGCCTGCCGTCAACGGCAAGTTCGACGCCAATCACATCGCCATATCGGAGCTGAACGCCAAATTAGCGATGAAGTCGTTAGCTTCCGATTCATTGAATATACAGGTAAAAAAAATTGAACTGAAAGAAAAGAGCGGATTGGACATTTCCGCCCTCACTTTCCGTTTGATAACTCAAGGCAAGAAAATTTCCGTCAGAGGTTTTAACATGGAATTGCCGCATTCATATCTCAAATTGGAAAGATGCGAAGTTGATTTAACCCCTCCCGATGACAGCTCAAAAGTCATTGACTATGCAAATTTGGATTGTATTATCGCCACCTCGTCTATTTCGCCGCAGGATATTTCATCCTTTGTCCCAGCCCTGAAAAGTTTCGATGACCCTGTTATCCTACGCGGACACATCAACGGGTCGGTAAACGACCTTCGTATCTCGGATTTATCGATAGACTACGGCAAAACTTTGCACATGCTGTCCAACGCGGAAATCAAAGATTCGCGCGACCCCAAAAAGACTTATATTCTGGGTAGTGTGGATGAATTGACGTTAAACCCTGTTGAAATAGAAAGCATTCTTGATAATTTCTCGACCAAAAAAACACAGATGCCTGAGCTGTTAAAGAACTTAGGCAATCTGTCTTTCAAAGGGGATATATCCGGATACCTTAACCAGTTGACAGCCTTCGGCAGCCTCAACACCGACTTGGGTACCGTGAAAACCGACATCCTTTTCGGATTGAACGACCCGCGTCCGGGAGTCAGTTCTTATGCGAAAGGAAAGGTATACACCTCCGATTTTGACTTGGGCAAGCTCCTGGCGAATAAAGACCTGAACAAAACGTCCTTGAATATTGCCATCGATGTGGAGAAACCGACACATGGAAATCTAAAAGGTACGGCAGAAGGGGATATTTTTAATTTTGACTATAAAGGATATTCATACAAAGATATTCATTTGGACGCCGATTATGACGGTTTGCGTGTGAATGGCAAATTACTGATTGATGACATTAACGGCAGGCTGGATATCGCGGGGCTTTTTGACCTAACGGATAGAGACATGCCGGAACTAACCTTCAAAGCCAAAGTATCGAATGTGCAGTTCGATAAATTGCATATAGCCGAAAATATGCGGCATTCGTATCTTTCGTTCGCTGTGGACGCGGACTTCACCGGTAGGGATATCGATCATGCGCAGGGCTATATACATATCGACTCATTGGATTTCCAGAAAGAAGACAAACTCTTTTTGATGAAAAGATTCTCAATAGAATCTTCTATTGACTCGTTGGAACACAAACTAAAAATACAATCGGATATACTGAATGGCGAAATAGCCGGGAATTATTCATTTTCTTCGATAACGAATAGTCTGTTAGAAACATTGCAGCCTTATTTGCCGGCGCTTATTCAACCTAAAGACAAGAAAGATGCTGCCGAGAATAATCTCACGTTCAACTTCTCGATAAATAACACGGAAACACTGACCGATATTTTCAAATTGCCTGTCACCGTGATTAGTCCGGCAAAGATTGTAGGACGTTATAATAATATTATGAATCGGTTCAAGGTAGAAGTATTTACCCCCGTGATAAAGGCAGCGGGAATGAATATCAAGTCCGGTTATGTCCTTGCCGAGAATGAAAACGCGGATAATGTCTTTAAAACGCGGATAGACGCTTCAATCATAGGTAAAAAAGATGTAACCAACGACATATCTATTAATTCCACAATTAATGATAATTTAGTCAATACGAATATTTCATTGGTCAATAACGGTAAGCAGAAAGCCAAAGGTGATTTTTCCATCGCCACGCTTTTCACGAAGAAAGAAAAAACACCTTTATTGATCGATATTGATATGCTTCCAAGCGAGCTGTTACTGAATAACGCGATGTGGAAGATGGAAAAATCCCATATCAATATACAAGACGGACATTACGGAGTTAATAATTTCTATGTATATACGAATGACAAAAGTCAGGAAATAAAGATAAACGGCAGTTATTCTCCCACAAATTCATCCGATATTTTAAAGGTGGAACTAAAGGATATAAATCTGGAATATATTTTTCAGACATTAGCCATTGATATACTTCGGTTTGGCGGCGCGGCAACCGGTAATTTATTTGTTTCCAGCATCGAAAACAAGCCGTATCTGAATACCCGATTGGAAGTCACCGATTTTAAATTCAACGGCACAGAACTTGGTAAATTAAATATATTCAGCGAGTTGGATGACGAGACAAATAAGATCATGATGGATGGGAAGATACTCAGTAAAGAGAATAAACTGACCAAAGTCAACGGAGAGATTGATCCTATTAAACAAGAGCTGTCTTTAAACTTTGACGCGGACAGCATTGACATAAGTTTTCTGAACAGATACGCCGAAGCTATATTTCAGAATGTAAACGGACGAGGAACAGGAAAAGTTCACCTGTTCGGAAACTTTTCGGATGTCACGGTCGAAGGGAAAGCTTTCATCCAAGACGGCAATATAGGCATCAAATTCCTGAATACAAATTATAAGTTCACAGATACGGTTTATATGAAGAAAGACCTTATCTACTTCACCGACATCACGTTGACGGATGAATTTAATAACAAAGCGATAGCCAGCGGAAAAGTGGCGCACGACTTCTTTAAGAATTTTATGTACCTCGTGGATTTGTCCGCCAATAACTTCATGGTATATAACGCGACAGAACAACAAAACCCTATTTTCTTCGGAAAAGTATTCGGTAGCGGAAAAGGCACCATAGGCGGGGATGAGCGGGAAGTTGATATCGATATTAGCATGAAGACCGAAGACAAAACGGTGGTACGCATGAATTTCATGGAAGACGTCATTAATGAATATTCCTTCGTTACTTATAATACTCCTGTTCAAAAGACTGATTCGACAGCCACAGCCACAGTAGTTCCCAGTCCGATAAAAACCGAATCGGGAATGGATATAAACATGAATTTTTATATCGACGCCACACCTAACGCCGTGGTGGAAATCCTTATGGATCCGGTTGGCGGCGACGTATTAAGAGGCACGGGAAGCGGAGCGATGCAGTTCTTATGGAGCACGAAGTCTTCACCTCGCCTATTTGGTACTTACACCATAAATAGGGGAAGCTATAACTTTACCTTCCAGCGATTACTCGAAAAACGCTTTTCGATAGAAGACGGCAGTTCCGTGCAATTCAGGGGCGACCCTTTCGAAGCCACGTTGGATGTGACGGCGATGTACAAAATAACAGCCAATCTAAGGGATTTGGATCAGGACTTAACTCAATCCATAGGACAGACGACGATCCCTGTGAATTGCGTGCTGAACTTGACGGGACAGTTGAAGCATCCGAATGTGGGTCTTGATTTACAGTTTCCGGCGGCAGACGCGGAAGTGGCGCGACAGGTGAAAAGTTTGGTAAACACGCCCGACATGATCAACAGGCAAGTCGCGTATCTCATATTACTGTCCAAATTTTATTCGCCAAGAGACGCAAACACGCCATACCAGACATCCGATTTCGCGGCTGTCGCGTCTGCCACTCTATCCAATCAGTTGACTAAAATAGTGAGCAAGATAGATGACAGATGGCATTTAGGAACAAATATCCGCTATAGCGATAAAGAAATGACGGATACAGAGTTTGAACTGATTTTGTCCAGCCGGTTATTGAACGACCGGTTATTGATAAATGGCAACTTTGGTTATCGAAATGATATAATCACTAAGAAAGAAGCCATGATCCACGATGTGGACATCGAATATCTCCTGAATAACGCCGGAACATGGCGGGTAAAAGCATACAATCATTATAACGAGAAATTTTACTACACCCAATTATTAGACAATCCTAACACTCAAGGTTTTGGTATCATTTACAAAAGAGACTTCGATAGCCTGCACGAGTTGTTTGACGTTTCTAAGTTAAGACCTAAAATAAGTATAGCCGATACGATAACTCCTATTGTTCCCGATTCGACAAAAAAAGGCAGCTCTCTGAGTCATTTTATAAAAATAGGAAAATGAATCTGTCGCCGGCGTTAAAGGATTTTGTGAAAGAGCATGAACAGGATGATGTCCATTCATTGGCTTTGCAAGCAAGTCGGCATCCGGATATTGACATACAGACGGCTATACGGCAAATCGCGGGAAGGACAATCGCCCGTGAGAAAATACCCGGTTGGTACGCGAATGATTCTATCCTATACCCGAAGCATATTTCCTTGGAACAAAGCTCTTCGGAGCAGACCGCGCGCTATAAAGCCGATTTGGA
>JAISKQ010000144.1 GCA_031260865.1 Prevotella sp. | reverse complement strand
GTCTTTCAGACAGCGTTTGTCACTTTATTTCATTTACCGTAAGCCGCGCTTCGCTTGCATACGGTTATGAAGATGTTGCCCTTCGGGCAAGATTTCAGTCATCAATGAGCAGCCAACGGCTAATTTGTAGAAAAAGTGACAAAAGTAACACTTTTCAGTCATCATCGCTTTGCACCATTCTTCTTGTAAACTAAAAAACTAAAAAAGGATGATAGGACGGATTGTCGGCAATAAAACGACCTCGAAGGGGTCGTATGTTTATAGCAAAACACATACCGTCTGCGTTCGACCCCTACGGGGTCGTATAGATGAGATTTTGATATTAGCTATAAACATACGACCCGTTGGGTCGAAACAGTCTATTAAGTAATGAGTAATAAATACTTTGAACTCAAAATTTTGAACTTTTTTAAATTCTTAATATTCCTCATTCTTGATATTCTTTCTCGTAACTATTCCAAATATATCAAAGACCTCTTCAGCGTATAGGCAACAACTAATGGTAAATTGTTACAAAAAGGTGACAAAAGTAACAGTTTTCAATCATCGCATCGCGCCATTCTTCTTTTTCTTGTAAACTTGTACACTTGCAAGCTTGTACACTCAAAACTTAAAAAGGTGACAAAAGTAACACTTTTCAGAAGTCCTGTCTTTCAGACAGCGTTTGTTCTTTATTTCATTCACCGTAAGCCACGCTTCGCTTGCATACGGTTATGAAGATGTTGCCCTTCGGGCAAAATTTCAGTCTTCAATGAGTAGCTAACAGCTAATTTGTAGAAAAGGTGACAAAAGTAACAGTTTTCAGGTAACACCACTTCGCGCCATTTTTCTTTCTTGTAAACTCAAAACTCATTACTTAAAACTCAAAACTCTTCCTTCTCGTAACTCGTAACTACTTTCTATTAGACAATTTTGCAAAAAAGAGATGACGGTTTTTAGCCGTTCGTGGGCAGTAATCTATGTTATAAAAAGTTAAAACACTTTTGATGGTATATAATATTGTGCAAAAAGTTATTGCATGAACGTTATTATCAGAAAGCAATGACAGATGAGCGTGATTGGAATAGGTAATCTCGTCCCTGCGGGACTTAGAGCGGAGACGCAGACTTATACCGTAGGTTTCGCTGCGCCTGCCTGTCGGAAAGACTGGCTGCACCTACGGTTAGGCAATTGCCATCCCTGCGGGATTAGGGTTTGTTTTATCATTTTTGCTCCGTAGGTTTCGTTGCGCCTACCTGTCGGCAAGGCTCTCGCTACACCTACGGTTATGCACATCTTATCCCTGCGGGACAAGTCTGTCTAAACTATAATATTCACTCCAAAGGTTGTTATATACGAATCGGCGGTAAGTTCGAACACGTTTTCGTTTTACATTTTTTTGCTCCGCCTCAACTTTTCATCTCGACCCTAAGCAGCTAAAGGCTACGCCCTTTCTATCTGCCAAAGCTTTTATAATACCAACGCGCATTATTTATTGAAAAATAGCTATCTTTGCAACTTTGAGATATACACACAGACACATATAAAATAATATAAGCATCCGAATGGAATCTAATGATAAAGAATACTGGGATATAGAAATTAAACCGAAACAAAATTATTTTACTCTAAATCTTAAAGAAGTCTGGAAGTATCGGGATTTACTGTGGATGTATGTCCACAGGGATGTTGTCACAGTATATAAACAGACAGTTTTAGGTCCTTTGTGGTACATTATACAACCGCTGTTCACAACAATCATGTATGTGTTCGTTTTCGGAAATATCGCGCAGATTTCCACGGATGGGCTTCCTCAACCATTGTTTTATTTAGCGGGAATATTAAGCTGGTCTTATTTTTCGTCATGTTTGGGCAGGGCGTCGGGTACATTTCTTGGTAATGCCGGCGTATTCAGTAAAGTATATTTTCCCCGTCTTGTAGTGCCGTTGTCGGGACTAATTACAAACCTCGTCCAACTTGCGATACAAGCGCTACTCTTTGTGGGAATATATATGTACTTCGTTTTTGGGCAAGGGATAGACATACAACCGAATAAATACGCGCTATTAATGCCTGTGTTTATAGTTATGCTCGCTGGCTTGGGGCTGGGTATCGGAATCATTATATCATCTGTCACCATCAAGTATCGCGATATGGGTATCTTGTTCGGATTCGCCACATCCCTGCTGATGTACATCACTCCGGTTATTTATCCACTATCGGTAATGGAAGCTAATTATCCGCAATTCATTTGGTTGATTCAACTCAATCCGCTAACATCGATAGTAGAAGCTGTAAAATACGGATTGATGGGCGCGGGTACATTCAGTTGGTTCTGGCTTGGATACAGCTTTGTCTTCTCGCTTGTTGCTTTTGTCATCGGTTCGTTTATGTTTAATAAGGTGGAACGGAATTTTATTGATATAGTGTGATGGATACTATTAGCCTAAGAAATGAATATTATAAATTAAATACATCATTCAAGAAGAAGTTTATTTTTCATCTTGGGTCTGATGCCGGTTTCTTTTCAGAATATAATAATATGATATTGGCTATGTTATATTGTTTAACGAATAAAATTCAATTTATTTTATATTCGGAAGATGCTAATTTTAGCTATCAGAAAGGATGGACAGATTATTTTTGTCCTTTTTGCGATGAAGTATTTGACGATTTTCATAAAAAATATAATTTCAGAGATTACGAATTTATACAACAAAAATTAGGAAAAATAGATAAACTAAAAATAAAGTCTTATAAATTCATAAATGGAATTGATTTTTTAACTCAAGATTTGTGGCTTCTCATTAGGAGCAGAGACCATGAGACAGAAATATATAACATTCCGGAATTAGACATTATAAATAGCTCTTTAAGAGAAGCATGCAAAATCCTCATTTCAATAACATGGCATTATAACGATGACGCGAAGGCACTTGTGAAAAGTAAAATCGATTTGCTGAAATTACCATCGGAATATCTTGGATTTCATATTCGCCGAGGGGATAAATATATTGAACAGAAGACATCTGAAACATATTTGTATTTTGAAAAGATTAAAAATTTAAGCCTGAGAAATATTTTTATATCAACAGATGATTATAATACCATACTTGAAATAAAAAATGGTCAATACTTACAATATAATTTTTTCTCTTTATGTAGAGAAGATCAAACAGGATATGATCAGAATCAATATAAAATATTAAATAAGAACCAATTGAAAGAAAATCAAATTGATCTGTTTACATCAATAGATATACTTTCTAATAGTCAGTTTTTTGTAGGTACATTTAGTTCAAACATAGGCATGTTTTTAGGAATGAAGATGGATGCCAAAAAGAGTGTTAGTGTTGATATAGATTGGCGGATATGGTAAATGACAAAGATATAAAATTGCCAGTAAGCGCGCTTATCACAGGATGTAACGAAGGCTACCTTTTAGAGGATTGTTTAAAGTCAATCTCCTTTTGTGAAGATATTAATTATATTGATCTTGAATCTGAGGATAACTCTAAAGAAATAGCGGCAAAACTATGCGTAAATATTATTGAACATGAGAGGGTTCCGATGGTGGAAATCATCCATGAAGAATTTTACCGTAAAACGAAGTATGACTGGATTTTGATAATTGACCCGGATGAACGGGTTAGTCCTGAACTCAGAGAAGAAGTCATCGCTTATTTTAATGCAGGAATACCGGAAAAAATAGGCGCTGTTTTGGTTCCGTGTATATATTATTATAAAAAGCATCCATTGAAAGGAACCCGATGGGGAGGAGTCCACACCCGTATGCTTCTGTTTCATAGAGACAAATGCCGTATGACAGGTATTGTACATGCCGGAAGAACGGTTTTACCTCCTTACGAACCGTATTTTATGCCGTATACCGGCAAAAATATCGATCATCATTATTGGATGGTTAGTTTTTCACAATTAAAGGAAAAACATCTTCGATATTTAAAGAAAGAAGCTGAATCCAGAAATTTCATGGGTTTTATAGCAACAAGAAAAGAAATATTAAAACGTCCGTTAAAAGCATTTTATACATGTTTTTTTAAAACAAAAGGCTACAAAGATGGATTTTATGGACTTTTACTCTCGCTTTTTTGGGCATGGTACGATACAAACGCGGAAATAAGATTATATAAATTTCAAAAACAAAATAGAAAACAAATCTGAAATGTCAGACATAGCTATATCATTTGAGAATATTTCGAAACAATATCGGTTGGGATTAATCGGCACA
>JAISKQ010000140.1 GCA_031260865.1 Prevotella sp. | reverse complement strand
CTTGTAAACTCAAAAACTTTAAAACTTTAAAAAGTGACAAAAGTAACACTTTTCAGGTAACACCGCTATGCGCCATTTTTCGTTCTTGTAAACTTGTACACTTGCAAGCTTGTAAACTCAAAACTTAAAAAAAGGTGACAAAAGTAACACTTTTCAGGTAACATCGCTATGCGCCATTCTTTTCTTGTAAACTTGCACTCTTGCAAACTCAAAACTTATTACTTAAAACTTCCAACTCATATATAGATAATTTTGTTTGAAAAAAATGACAGATTTAGAGGCTTTTTTACAAAAAAAATCTTTTTTCGGTATTTCCAGTAACTCGCACAATCAGAATAAATTCCAAACCTTTCGGAACTTCTATAAATTATTTGTCCGGTTAAAGCCGAAAGCGATTTATATTCCTCCACAAGAATCAAGGTTGACCCATAATTACATAATAATAGATTGTATACAAAAATATCCGAAAGCGATTAGCGTTTCGGATATTTTATATTTAATAGATATATTAAAAATCAGTATTTTACAGATTGGTAATCGGTTTATATGTTGGAACAAGTGATTTCATTACCACCCAACCGATAAGATAAGCAACCGCGCATATACAGAAAATAATAAAATATCCCGCGGGCTTACCCTCGAAGCCCATAAATGTCAGTTGTACTTCATCCGAATAAACAAATAACTTTCCGGCTGATTTTTGTAATATCATCGAGCCGATCCCACCTGCCATACCGCCAATACCTGTGATGGAAGCAATCGCGCCCTTAGGGAACATGTCTCCTACCGTAGAGAATATATTAGCTGACCAAGACTGATGGGCTGCACCGCCGATACCAATCATTATGACAGGCAACCATGGAGAGATTGTTCCCAGCGGTTGCGCAAATAACACGACCAATGGGAAGAACGCGAATATCAGCATGGAACGCATACGCGCCGCATAAGGATTCAACCCTGTCTTATTCATAATGATTGTAGGAAGTTTTCCTCCATAAATCGATAGCATCGTTATTGCATATAGCGTAAATATTAACGCGACACCCAACCCTTCGGAAGTCTTGATGCCGAATTGTGTATTCAGATAAGAAGGAGTCCAAAACAAGAAGAACCACCATACACCGTCAGTCATAAACTTGCCGAAAGCGAAAGCCCATGTTTGTTTATATGAAAAACATTTCCAGAATGGGATTTTCTTTTCTTCTTCCCTATCTGTATCCACAGAGCTATCTTCATTCTTATCCTGCTCAATATACTCAAGTTCGGCTTCGTTTACATGTTTACTTTTCGAAGGTGAATCATAGATGAATACCCAGAAACCCATCCAGATGAATCCTAAGACACCGATAACGACAAAAGCCATTTCCCATCCACAGTGTTTAGCTAACAGCGGAATGCTCAGTGGAGCGAACAAGGCTCCAATAGAAGCCCCGGCGTTAAAGATACTGGTAGCGTAAGCACGATCCTTTTTAGGAAAATATTCCGCCGTAACCTTAATTGCCGCCGGAAAGTTTCCGGATTCACCCAACGCGAGTACGCAACGCGCTACCAGAAAGCAGTACATACTAATGGTCGCGATTACCACGGCGACATCACCCGTAGCGGCGCCCAGTTCAGCAGCAGTATGCAATCCAACATAGGATTCTGTGATAACCCCGCAAATAGCATGTAAACACGCGCCTGCCGACCATATACCTATAGACCACAAAAATCCTTTTTTACTTCCCATCCAGTCGATGAAACGTCCGGCGAACAGCATGCAGATAGCATATACGATGGAGAATACGGAAGTAATAGTTCCATAATGGTCTTCGTTCCAATGAAATTCAGGTTTTATAAATTCATCCCAGGTCAGGGATAATACCTGCCTGTCAAGATAGTTAATTGTGGTGGCAAAGAAAAGCATTCCACAGATTACCCACCTGAAATTTGTCATTTTTAGTTTTCCGGTATTCATTGGTTTTTATTTGTTTTTAGCTTTCGCGATTATCGCCAATGCATCTACACACATCCGCGTTATTTTACCCCAATCTTTTGCGGCGATTACATCTTTTGGAAATAAATTCGACCCCATACCCACACAAGTAACGCCAGCGTCAATCCATTTTGTCAAATTTTCTTCGGTAGGTTCCACACCTCCGGTTACCATAATACTCGACCAAGGCATAGGCGCTTTTACATTCTTGACGAAAGAAGGACCGCCTACGTTTCCCGCCGGAAATACTTTCACTACCTCCGCGCCTAATTCCTGTGCGTAACCGACTTCGGATACGGAACCGCAACCGGGTATATAAGCTACTTGCCTACGGTTACACACTTTGAAGATGTCGGGATTTAACAGAGGTCCTACCACAAAGTTCGCGCCAAGCTGTAAAAACAAAGACGCTGTTCCCGCGTCAACGACCGAACCAATACCCAGTATCATATCCGGACATTCTTTTTCCGCCCACTTATTTAATTCACCAAATATTTCGTGCGCAAAATCGCCCCTGTTGGTAAACTCAAATGCTCTGACCCCACCTAAGTAACAAGCCTTCAATACTTGTTTGGATATT
This sequence comes from Prevotella sp., assembly GCA_031260865.1. Taxonomy (GTDB): domain Bacteria; phylum Bacteroidota; class Bacteroidia; order Bacteroidales; family Dysgonomonadaceae; genus Dysgonomonas. The sequence goes on along the minus strand of JAISKQ010000140.1, from coordinate 4,455 downwards.
TCGAGGTCTTTATTATAAAAAACCGGAACCATACCGGTCTCTGCCATTACCCGGCAGGCTTTTATTCTTGAAAATCGTGCCATATTTAATCTAATTAATTAAGAATGAAAAATTAAGAATTATGCTTTACTTTTTAGAGTTTTGATAGATGAAAACAATAAGGCTATTAGTTCATCACAATCAGCTTAATTTCTAATTTTTCATTCTTAATTCTTAATTTTTTATTCCTAATTCTTAAATCTTAATTAATTTTTTAAGGTTGTTTGCCAATATACGCGAGGATACCTCCATCAACATAGAGTACATGCCCGTTTACAAAATCAGAAGCTGAAGAAGCAAGGAATACCGCAGGTCCTTCAAGGTCGTCAGCTGTACCCCAACGCGCGGCAGGCGTTTTGGCAATGATAAACGAATCGAACGGATGACGCGAACCGTCAGCCTGTTTTTCACGAAGCGGCGCGGTCTGAGGCGTAGCGATATAACCCGGTCCTATGCCATTACATTGGATGTTGTATTCGCCATATTCAGAAGCGATATTACGTGTCAGCATCTTCAATCCTCCCTTGGCGGCAGCATAAGCCGAAACCGTTTCGCGTCCGAGTTCACTCATCATTGAGCAAATATTAATAATCTTACCTCCTCCTTTTTTTATCATACTTGGAATAACGGCTTTCGACACGATGAACGGAGCGTTCAAATCCACGTCTATTACCTGACGAAATTCGGCGGCGCTCATATCAACCATCGGGATACGCTTGATGATTCCGGCATTATTCACCAGAATATCAATAACTCCCACTTCTTTTTCTATTTGTGCTACCATAGCGTTTACCTGTTCTTCGCTTGTCACATCGCAAACGTATCCTTTGGCTTCAATGCCGACTTCTTTATAAGATGCCAAACCTTTATTCACAAATTCCTGTTTCAGGTCGTTGAATACGATTGTGGCTCCGGCTTTCGCAAACGCCGAAGCAATAGCAAAGCCTATGCCGTAAGAAGCTCCTGTAACCAGAGCTACTTTTCCGTTTAATGAAAATTGATTTTGCATACTGTTTTTTATTTTATTTGATTTATTTTATCTGGAAACACGTCCCGAACCATCGCCTTTCATCAGGTTTTCCACCTCAGCCACAGTAACCAAGTTGAAATCGCCAAAGATGGTATGTTTGAGACATGAAGCCGCGACGGCAAATTCCAAAGCTTTCCGGTCGTCGGACGGATAAGAAATAAGTCCGTAGATAAGTCCGCCCATGAAGGAGTCTCCCCCTCCTACCCGATCCACTATATGTGTAATATCGTATCGTTTGGATTGATACAACTTGTCGGAATGCAGGCAACCGCCCCAAGTGTTGTGATTGGCGTTGATAGAGCCTCGTAGTGTGATAATCACTTTCTTCGCGCGAGGGAAGCGTTTCTTCAACTGAGTGCATACCGATTCAAACTCGGCGGCATTCACATCTCCTCCTGTGTGAGCCACATCAAAGCCTTCGGGTTTGATACCGAATACTTTTTCGGCGTCTTCTTCATTTCCTAAAATTATGTCGCAACCTTCCACCAACGCCGGCATAATTTCAGACGCGGTTTTTCCATATTTCCATAGGTTCTTGCGATAATTAAGGTCTGTGGAAACAGTCACGCCCATTTCATTCGCCACCTTGATAGCTTCCAAGCAAGCATCCGCCGCGCCTTGCGACAGAGCGGGAGTAATACCTGTCCAATGAAACCATTGCGCGTCTTTAAAGACTTCCTTCCAGTCAACCATTCCGGGTTTAATTTCGGCTATTGAAGAATTAGCCCTGTCGTATATGACTTTTGACGCCCGCGCCACAGCACCCGTTTCAAGGTAATAGATACCGACACGGTCGCCTCCCCGAATAATATTATTTACCCCTACATTATATTTTCTCAGGTCGGAAACGCACCATTCCGCAATATCATTTTTAGGTAAACGGGTGATAAAATCTGTTGGTATCCCATAATTGGACAAGGAAACGGCGACATTCGCTTCTCCTCCGCCAAATGTGGCATTCAGGTTTGTAGATTGTATAAATCTTTGGTATCCGGGAGTCGCGAGACGCAACATAATTTCTCCGAATGTAACAACTTTCTTCATTGGATATTTAATCTTTGTATGTAATAAATGATTGATTATTTCTTATTTATAACTTATAGTCAACGGTTGTCTCAGGCTTTCCGAAAAGTTTTGGATATACTTTTCAAAATCAGCCAATGTAGAGAATCCGAATTTAGCCCATCCGTATCCGGTATAATAAACCACCGGTTTCTTAGGTTGTTGAGTTGTCACAGCCAACACATGGGCGTATTTATCCGATTTCTTCGATTTGGCGTTTACTATTTCATACGTGTCGGTAACGCTATCGCTTATCCCTTCGGGGAAAACCAGCGACACGTAAACGCCTTCCGATTTATTCGTTTTTGGTTCAGCGTATATAATATAGCCTTTGTCAATAGCGGAGATTATAGAGTCGCCCCTTTCGCGTTTCACGATACCCGCCGCCACAGTCATTGGTTCTTTGATGGCGTATGCCTGAGCGACTTTAGTCAATTGAGAACCCGCGTCAATAGAGAAAGTACGATTTTCTCCGTATGCTTTACCGTCCACCTCTATATCTTTATAAGTCAGCTTGAAGGTTGTACGCAAAGGTCCATTATCCAACAATTCGTCAGAAACGAAGTTTTCGTTGAGCCACAGTTTGTTATTCACATACGGAGCCATTGCCCCGGCGCCCAATGTACGACCTACCTTGTAGTCATCAAGTCCTTCGCCATTATCGTTATGATAAGATGCTTTACCGGCAAGGTCTTGCTGATACCATTTATCTATAACCAAATCGTTCGTGCGTTTGTACCACAAGTCAATTCCATTGCTGGGTCCGTCGACAGGCAGCAAAGCCGCGCCATAGATACGAAACGCCACACGGTCGTTTTCCCATGCAAAATCATCGTAACGTTCCGAGATCAAGCGTCCGTATGTTTTGGCGGGATACACACGCGCCATATCAGTGGAAATAGTGAAAGTCTTTGTTTCTTTCGCTTTCATTTCGGGCTGGAAGATTACTTTCCTGTCGTATGTCACCTGCGATGGGATGATTTCCCCCTCGCTGTTCTTGACCACATAGACAAGGCTGTCTTTTAACGCCACTTTGTCTTTAATGCTGTCGATAGGTATTTCAACCAGCTCCGACAGACGATCGTAATCGCTTGGATTTCCAATCGTTACTTTCATTTCTTTGTTGGAAGAGCAAGAAGCTAAGAAAACAACGGCGAAAAGTATCGTTAATAATTTATTCATTTTTCGATCATTTTATAGTTTCGTAATCCTTAACGTAATTTATCGGCGGTGAAAGTGTCCATGTCATCATAATCCAAATTTTCGCCGCACATCGCCCATATAAAGGTATAGTTACTTGTTCCGGCGGCAGAGTGGATAGACCAAGAAGGAGAAATAACGGCTTGCTCGTTCGCCATAAAGATATGGCGGGTTTCCTGAGGTTGCCCCATAAAGTGGCATACAGCCTGCTGTGCCGGAATATTGAAATAAAAATAAGCTTCCATACGGCGCGAGTGAGTATGCGGAGGCATTGTATTCCAAACACTGCCTTCTTTAAGCTCGGTCATTCCCATCTGCAACTGGCAGCAAGGAACGATTTCGCTTAGGACAAGCTGGTTGAGTAATCGTTCGTTTGACGTAGCAGGAGACCCCAGGTCGCGTGTACGACGCATTTCAGGCGTTATCTGTGTGGTCGGATATTCTTTATGGGCAGGAGATGAAGCGAAATAGTATTTAGCAGGGTTAAAAGCATTGTTGCTTTTGAATATAACTTCTTTGCTTCCCCGTCCTACATAGATGGCGTCCTTAAATCCCATATTGTAGTCCTTGCCGTCTATTGTCACAACGCCTTCTCCTCCTATACAAATAATACCTAATTCCCTTCTTTCACAAAAATATTCCGAACGGATCAGATCTACTGTTTCTAATTTCAACGACTCTTTTACGGGCAACGCGCCACCGATTATCAGGCGGTCATTATGCGTATAGGTCATCAGTACGCTATCAGCATCGAAAAGCCTCTTTACCAAAAATTCTTTCCGCAACTGTGTTGTGTCATACTTCTTCACATCATCGGGATGTGTACCCCAGCGTTCTTCTATAACTGTTTTCATTATTTTTATTTTATATATTGATCTTTAAGCAAATGTAATAAATAAGTTCGAGACCTTAGAAACTGTTTTGAATTTTACCAAAATATATTATTACACCTCTTCTTTCGTCCACTTTTAGGCTCTTTTTGTCTAATTTATCCTTTCACTCAGTTCAAATAGCCCGCTATTATCGCTTCGCGGAAGAACAAATTATCCTAAAAATAGCTCTAAAAATTTGAACGTTTTGAGCAGCGAGAGCAGAAGCAGAATTTATTCTGATTATGCCGAGTC
>JAISKQ010000060.1 GCA_031260865.1 Prevotella sp. | reverse complement strand
TTTAGCCTGCCCACTTCCATGCCGGGAGCAAGACCGAATATTTCCATGATTTCTTCCCCCTTGATAGGCGGCTGAAAGTTACGGATATGGTCTTTCTCCTCAATGTCTTTCAACTTTTGGTGTACAATCTCAAAGTTATGGAGATAGCGGCGTACCTTCTCCGGATTTTTCGATGTAATATCCGCTTGGCACAAGGTCATCAGGTCGTCAACATCATCGCCAGCCTCAAAGAGTAAGCGGCGGACGGCGGAGTCTGAAATATCCTCATCCACCAATACCTGAGGGCGCATGTGCAATGTCACCATTTTTTGCACATATTTCATCTTTTCATTCAAAGGGAGTTTCATCCGTCGGAAAATTTCCGGTATCATTTTTTCTCCAATGAAATTATGATTATGGAAAGTCCAGCCAAGTTTATTATCCCAACGCTTGGTCGCGGGTTTGGCTATATCGTGCAGGATAGCCGCCCAACGAAGCCACAAATCGTTTGTTTTCTTCGAAATGTTATCCAACACAATAAGTGTATGGTAAAAATTATCTTTATGTCCTACACCCTCTCTTGTTTCCGCGCCTTTCAACGCGACTAATTCAGGAAAAATAATCGAAAGCAGCCCGGTTTGGTCGAGTTGCAAAAAACCGACGGAAGGCTTAGGGGATAAGATTATTTTATTTAATTCATCTATAATCCGTTCTTTAGAAATAATCTCTATCCGATCCTTATTACGGATTATCGCGTCGAATGTGTCAGCTTCAATGTCAAATCCCAATTGTGAAGAAAAACGTATCGCCCTCAACATCCGCAAGGGGTCGTCGCTGAATGTAATATCCGGATTCAAAGGCGTACGGATTATCAAATGCTCCATATCCGCCAGCCCGTCAAAAGGATCAAGCAGTTCGCCAAACCGATCCTTATTGAGGCATATAGCCAAAGCGTTTATCGTAAAATCCCTGCGGTTCTGATCGTCTTCCAACGTGCCGTCTTCCACAATCGGTTTGCGGGAATCGCGATGATAAGATTCTTTGCGCGCTCCCACGAACTCTATCTCGGTATCTTTATATTTGATTTGGGCTGTGCCGAAATTTTTAAACACAGATAGTTTCGCTTTCTTTCCAAACGCTTTTGTCACGGCTTCGGCGAGTTCTATACCTTTCCCGACAGTGACAATGTCAATATCTTTAGACGGACGACGCAGGAAAATATCACGCACGTATCCGCCGATGGCATAACACTCGAGATGCATATTATCCGCTACCCGAGAGACTGTGTCGAATATTTCACCGGAAAATTTGTCTTTTATTATTTCGTTAAATTCGTTATTTAACATTATTCTTTAGAGGATTCTGTTATTGCGATTATTTTCAGACGCAAAAGTAATAAATAATTTTGGGTATTTTATTCCTTGCGCAGGTATGGTTTATTGTTAAAGAAAAAGTAACAAAAGTAACAGTTTTTAGTTTACTAGAGTTCAAGAATTCAAGTTTACTAGCATGCAAGAACTCTTGTAAACTTGTACACTCGTAAACTCAAAAACTTAAAAAGGTGACAAAAGTAACAGTTTTTAGTCAGCATCGCTTTGTGCCATTCTTCGTTCTTGTAAACTTGTAAACTCAAAACTTAAAAAGGTGACAAAAGTAACAGTTTTTCCATCTGCTTTCTCTGTCTCTTTTTTCGTCCATCCTCTCTTTGTCTTGTAACCCGTAACTACTCCATCATTTCAAAGACCTTTTCAATCATCAGCTTCGCGCCGCGAATGGTTTATTGTTAAAAAAAGGTGACAAAAGTAACACTTTTTAGTCAACAGTAGTAAGTAGTTTACTAGCATGATAGAATTCTTGTAAACTAGTACACTTGTACACTCAAAAAAGGTGACAAAAGTAACAGTTTTCGGGCAACACTGCTTTGCGCAAATCTTCTTGTAAACTTGCAAGCTTGTAAAATAGAACTCTTGTAACTCGTAACTCTTTACTTATTACTTTCAACTCAAAACTTCCAACTCATATAGATAGATAATTTCGCAAAAAAGAGATGACGGTTTTCAGCCGTTTGTCAAGAATAATTTATGTTATAAAAAGTTAAAGTTATTTTCTTATTGCAGACTGGCTATTAAGGAGTTTATATTTGAGGTAAACAACCCTACAGCTATCGCCATTACGATAACTCCAAAAAACTTCCGCAACACATACACCCCTCCGACGCCCAATAGTTTTTCAACCACAGTCAGGTATTTAAGCACAAGATACACAATTACCATATTCAGTAATAAGGCGATGATAATATTGGACACATCGTATTCGGCGCGCATCGACAACAATACCGTAAATGTGCCGGGACCTGCTATCAGCGGAAACACGATAGGGACAAGCGTCTTTGATCCTCCGGGAGCGTCATTCTTGAATATCTCGACGCCGAATATCATTTCGATGGAAATAATAAAAATGACCAACGCGCCTGCCACGGCAAAAGACGACACATCCACGCTGAACATGTTTAGTACCCATTTACCGACAAAAAGGAAGGCTGTCATGATAATAAACGAATAGATCGCCGCCTGTAAAGGATTTACATCCCGTCCTTCTCCTTTGAAACTAAGAAATATAGGGATTGACCCTGATACGTCGATAAGGACAAACAAAACTACAAACGCGCTGAGGATTTGAACAAAATTAATACCTAATTCCATAATATTTATTTTTTTTAAAGGTTAAACAAAGGTAAGCATTTTTGTTTCATTAAAAAAGTTGATTTATAACATAAAAAACTTTTGTAAGTTTGTAAAAATATAGACACCCTTATGAATAATTATGGATTTGTCCGCGTAGCAGCCGCTACACCTGCTCTCAAAGTAGCAGATTGCGATTATAACACAAACGAGATAATAAAAATTATAGCGCAAGCCGGGCAGGAGCACATTTCGGCGATTGTCTTCCCCGAGTTGTGCGTCACGGCATATACCTGTGGCGACCTGTTCTTGCAAAGCCTTCTTTTAGAAGAAGCTCACAACTCGCTGGCGCGAATATGCGAAGCGACGAAGAATTCGGCTGTTATCGCCGTCGTGGGTTTACCTGTCGAGGTATCGAACCGGCTGTACAATATGGCGGTAGTCGTTGGCGGTGGACGCATATTAGGCGCTGTGCCAAAAACATTTATGCCGAACTACAACGAGTTTTATGAGAAACGCTGGTTTTCTTCTTCCGAAGAGCTAAAAGAGAAAACGACAACGCTCTGCAACGACCAAATACCTGTGGGCATAGACCTGATTTTCAAGGCGCGTGACTTTAGTTTCGCCATTGAGATATGCGAAGACTTATGGACTCCGATACCACCGTCCTCCATCTCTTGCCTGAACGGGGCGGAGGTGATTTTCAACCTTTCCGCCGGCAACGAGACCACAGGAAAGCATATATACCGTAAATCATTGGTAAGCCAACAGTCGGCGCGCTGTATTGCCGGGTATGTATACGCGGCGGCGGGAAACGGGGAATCCACCACCGACGCTATTTTCTCGGGAAGCAGCCTGATAGCCGAAAACGGTTCTATTCTCGCCGAAGGGGAACGGTTCTCGTTCGACAGCAAAGTTACGGTTGCCGATATAGATGTGGAACGTTTGAAAAACGACCGTTTGAAAAACAAATCGTTCTCTTTGTCCGAATATGAAGTCCTAAAGAAGATTGAATATCGGAAAGTCAGCATTGATACGAATCCCGCGGCGGACGCTTTGTCGTTGAAACGCTTTGTCTCCCCCACCCCTTTTGTTCCCGCCAACGATAGCTCGCTCAACGATCGTTGCGATGAAATATTTTCTATCCAAGTCGGCGGACTGGCAAAAAGGATGTTGCACACCAATATTCAAAAAGCGGTGATAGGCGTTTCGGGAGGATTGGATTCCACATTGGCGTTGCTGGTATTGGTAAAGACCTTTGACAAGCTGAATATACCGCATCCAAATATTATAGGCATCACGATGCCCGGTTTTGGCACTACCGACCGCACATATACCAACGCCATCAAGCTGATGCGATCGCTTGGCGTGACCATCAAGGAAATACCCATCGCCGAGGCCGTTATACAACACTTCAAGGATATAGAACAAGATATTGACACACATGATATTACTTATGAAAATTCGCAGGCGCGCGAACGCACTCAGATATTGATGGATTATGCCAACAAGGTAAACGGGCTGGTTATCGGCACGGGCGATTTATCCGAACTGGCTCTTGGATGGTGCACATACAATGGCGATCACATGTCGATGTACGCGGTGAATACCGGCGTTCCTAAAACGCTGGTTCGGACGCTGGTCGGCTGGATTGCCGACACCCACATGGACGAGGCGTCGAAGGCTGTGCTTGAGGATGTGATAGACACGCCTGTAAGCCCCGAATTGCTGCCTGCCGACAAAGACGGTAAAATAACGCAAAAGACGGAAGATGTGGTTGGTCCTTATATTTTGCATGATTTCTTTTTGTATTACATCTTGCGATTCGGATTTTCTCCCGCGAAGATATACTTCCTCGCGAAACACGCCTTTGCCGGAGGATATACGAATGAAGAAATATTGAAGTGGCTGAAAACCTTTTTCCGCAGGTTCTTCTCCCAACAATTTAAGCGTTCGTGCTTGCCTGACGGACCTAAAGTGGGTTCGGTCAACCTCTCCCCACGCGGAGACTGGCGTATGCCGAGCGATGCTTCGGTGGCGTTGTGGATGAAGCAATTAGATACCTTAAAACCTTGAGAACCTGTTTAAATTTTGTTGGTAAGCAGCACGCGGATATATGAATATTTTAGAAACAAATCGATTAGTTTTAAGAGAATTAACGGAAAATGATTTTGCGGAATTATGTGAAATTTTGCAAGACGAAGAAGTTATGTACGCTTACGAACATGCTTTTTCTAACGAAGAAGTGGAAGATTGGCTGAATAGAAACTTAAAAAGATATTCGGATGCCGGCTTTGGCTTATGGGCTGTTATTAAGAAAGATACAAATAAATTTATCGGGCAGTGCGGATTGACGGTTCAGGAAATTGATAATGGAAAATATTTAGAAATCGGCTATTTGCTGAAAAAGAAGTATTGGCACAACGGATTTGCAATCGAAGCGGCTACGGCTTGCAAAACCTATGCTTTTGACATATTAAAACAAGGGAAAGTATATTCTATCATCAGGACAAACAATATCGCTTCTCAAAAAGTAGCCGAAAGGGTTGGAATGAAAGTGGTAAAGGAAATAACCAAACATTATTACGAAATGGATATGCCCCACTATGTTTATTGTATCGAAGCTAGAACAAACGAACAACCTCTGTCTGAAAGGCAGGACTAACTTCAAACATCACAGTCATAAAAAAATATAAACTGCTAAAAAATAGTTTTAGTATAAGCCGATCGGTAGATAAATATTCAATAAAATAATGATTACCTTTGCATTGAGTTTCTCAAATTGAGAATAGACTAAGAAACTGTTTTGAATTTTATTCGTTCAAATTTTTAGAGCTATTTTTAGGATAATTGTTCTTCCGCGAAACGATAATAGCGGGCTATTTGAGTTGAGTGAAAGGATAAATTAGACAAAAAGAGACTAAAAATGGACGAAAAAAGAGGTATAATAATATATTTTGGTAAAATTCAAAACAGTTTCTAAGACAAAGCTGCCCGTCACGGGTACATTTATCTGCATATTTAACTAATTTAGGATAAGATACATGTATAAAATAAGCAAGCGATTTTCTTTCTCCGCTTCACATATTCTTGATGGTTTGCCACAGGAACATCCCTGTTCGCGATTACATGGTCACAATTATATGATTACCATATATTTGCGTGCCGAACAATTAAATAGCGTGGGTTTTGTGAAGGATTACAGAGAACTGGATCATGTAAAGAGATATATTGATGAAAAACTTGACCACAGGCATCTGAATGATATTCTTCCTTTTAATCCTACCGCGGAAAATATGGCTAAATATCTGTACGATGTCTTCAAAGCGGACATCCCTGAGCTATATGCAGTAGAAGTTTCGGAAACGCCCAAAACGACAGCCGTATATGAAGCTGATAATAAATGAAATATTCTATTCGCTGCAAGGCGAGGGCGGACGTGGCGGAGAAGCTTCTATCTTTATCCGGCTGACCAAGTGCAATCTTGCTTGTAGCTTCTGTGATACGGATTTCACGGAGGGAGTCGAGATGAGTGTCGATGACATACTCTCCCGTATCAAAAAATACCCTTGCAAATGGATTATATGGACAGGCGGAGAACCGACTATCCAATTAAGGGATGAGCATTTGGCCGTTTTTCGCCAACAAGGCTATAAGCAGGCTATTGAGACCAATGGCACGCGGAAGGTACCTTCTTTGATAGATTATATAGCTTGTAGTCCAAAACAGGATTATGAATCAGTAAAAGGACGAATCCCCAAAGCGGATGAAATAAGGATACCTATAAAAGAAGGGGATTCCATCCCCGACATTTCAGTGTTTCCAAAGGCGGACTATTATTTCTTGAGTCCGGTATTTGACGGGAATAAGATTAATCTCCAAAATGTGGATTACTGTGTGGACATGATAAAAAAGCATCCTCAGTGGCGGCTTAGTCTGCAAATACACAAATTGATACATATTGAATGAAGGAACAATTCGAACTTGATATATTAGGATGTGGTTCAGCCACCCCTACCACCAGACATAATCCATCTTCACAGGTATTGAATGTGAGGGATAAGTTGTTTATGATAGATTGCGGCGAAGGAACCCAGTTGCAATTAAGGAGGAGCAAACTCCGTTTCGGCAGACTTAACCACATTTTTATTTCGCACCTGCATGGAGACCATTGTTTTGGGCTGATAGGGTTGATTTCCACACTGGGATTATTAGGAAAGACAGGAAGCCTGTCGATATACTCTGTCGCCGGGTTGGAAGAAATCCTGCGCCCTGAGATCAATTTCTTCTGCAAAGACGCTCCGTTTAATATAAAAATAGAAACATTCGATCCCACGAAAAGTGAGATCATATACGACGACCGTTCGGTATCGGTGACCACAATCCCTTTGAAGCATCGGGTGCCTTGCGCCGGGTTTCTTTTCAAGGAGAAGCAAAAAGAGGATTACTTAATTCCCGACATGATAAAGTTTTACAATATTCCCGTAAAAGAATTATCGAAGATAAAACAAGGCGCGGATTTTATTACCGACAACGGTATTAGAGTTCCTCATACGCATCTGACAAAACCGGCTGAACCGGCGCGTTCTTATGCTTATTGTTCCGATACGGCATATAGCGAAAGGATCATCCCCATCATCGAAGGGGTTGATTTACTTTATCACGAAGCCACCTTCGCGGACGCGGACGCTACCCGCGCAAAAGAGACGGGACATTCAACCGCGCGTCAAGCCGCGCAAATAGCCAAACTGGCAAAAGTAAAAAAGTTGATGTTGGGACATTTTTCGGCACGATACCCCGACAATAACGAATTGTTGAAAGAGGCGATGGCGATTTTTCCGCGAACAGTACTTGCTAACGAAGGTCTCCGAGAAAAATTGTGAAATATTTTATTTTTTTTTGAATTTTATTCTTTTATTCTTTTTAAATGATTACATTTGTGACGATTAGGAACATGGATAATGGTAGATTACAAGAAAATATTATTCATTTTACTGTTTGTAGGGTTCTCATTGTCAGCTACTTCAGGCAATTCACTTTTCCCTTCAAGCGGTTTTTCTATTACCGATGAGCAACAAGACAAAACCATGTCGTTGGAGGTAATCATAAACGGCACATCCAAAATCATCATGGAGAACGTTCCGTTGACAGGTTATCTTGAGGTATATAGTATTCTGGGTGTACGAGTTACTAACGTTAATCTGAAAACATGTACAACCGGTTGCTCCATTGATTTA
>JAISKQ010000037.1 GCA_031260865.1 Prevotella sp. | reverse complement strand
CTTTGAAAGCTGAAACAACTACCACTACCGGCTCTTCTACCGTACTTACTATTTTTTTTACATTCGCTATATTGGATGCGGAACCCACAGAGGTTCCGCCAAATTTCATTACTTTCATTCGTATATGTGAGAATGTTTTTATTTAATTATTTGCTCTTAGAGCGGCTGCTTTTGTCTTTAATCCTTTTACTTCATTCGCATTTATAATCATGCTTGCCCTTTTCCCGACTTTTTCTAATTGATCAAACGAGAAAGGTTTAAACTGAGATGCGCTTTTTGCTTTCGCGCTTTTTACGACCGGAATGCCTGTTATTTTAGCTATCGCTTGAGCTAATAATGTTTCTTTGGTATCCCCCAGTTCTTTTAGATTTTCGCCTAATACTACTAAATCATAGAAATCGTCAGCTTCCACATCCGGCAGAAATCCGTTGAAATAGTTTGATTCATTATCTACATTGAACGATTGGAAGGTGATCGGTTGCAACTTCCACTTTATCTCTTTGTTTTCCGGTTCGATACTCCATGAGCCGACATTTTTTCCTACGGTTCTTTCACCTATTACATATAAATTCTTACCGGATTTTTTATAATATGGTCTTAAACAATTTATCGTCATCTCGCTGCATGATGCCGTATAACCTGTCGCTATTATTGATAATGTTTGTAATTGATCACCTAATTTTGGTATGTCATTATAGTTGATATCATCCCATGAAATTTTCTCGCGGAAGCGGTCATACAGCCAACTCTCTTTCGTCGCGTTGGAAGATTGTTCAATTTGTTTCTGAAGTACAGCATTATATTTTTTTATTTCATATATATCATTCGCTCTATTGGGAACCAAAGCGCTGCCCAAATGCACACCTGTTGTCACCAAACCGCCCCCATTATAACGGAGATCCAATACTAAATCGGTTATTCCTTTATTTTTCAAGGCTAATAAGCGTTGTATTAAATATATATTGTTTTGCAAATCATCAGCATTACCTTCACTTCCATAAGTATTCAGCACAAGATAGCCTATTTTATGTCCCGAAATATTGTCGTACACTGTATCCATCAATACATATTTGTCTTCATATTCTTGAGTAACAGAAAGGGTTATTTCTATTACTTTACTGATCTCATAATCATTAATTTTCAGCTTATAACTGGACTTATTTGCATACAGGGCAGAATACCAATTGTTTATATCAAGATTCACGTCATCTACCGCTACAATAACATGACCTCTTTTCAATCCTGATATTTCAGCAAGAGTACCTTTTTTAATATAGGTTACTATATTCCCAATTCCGGTAGTATTACCTTTGGCATCAACAAATCTCACAGGAATAAAATCGAATCCTATATCTTGTTTTGAGGAACTTTTGGTGTTCGCGGTGTATGATTCTATCCATGAAAACTTGTCATACATTCCTTGACCGTTTGCCCTGCTTTCGGTATATAGAATTTTATCAAAGAATCCATCGGTAGCTCCGGGGTCAAGTTTAAAATCAAGGCTGCTTTCTGCCGGTAGCTTGTCATTCCAATAGTACCATTCGGACATTTCATCGAATATCCATTTATTCGCGATCTCATTCTCCGTTTTAGTCTGAGATGGTTCCGAATCCGGTGTCGGATCTGGTTTTTTTGTGGGAGTATCTTCACCTCCATCACTACATGCGCTGATAAAAAACGCGGCGATGCATACTTGTATTAAGAAGAATAAGTTTTTCATATTTATTGTTATTTATTGAGCATTCGCTCGTTTTTCTATTAACCTTTGCAATGTACTATTTTTTTCTATCATTCGATAATTTTTTTCAGATTTAAGTGATTTTCCAAAAATAGTAATTGAACTACTCTTCAAAGACGCGGATTTCGGTTTCCCCGTAGCATCGGCGATAGCGTATGCCAGTAACGTTTCATCCTTATCCCCTAAAGCTTTCAGACCATTGGTGAGAATGCCCGAAAATTCGTTAACAACCGTTCCTTGCACCTGAATGCCCGGCGTGAATCCGTTTGCGTAGTCTGATTGATTCAATTGATTGAAAGACTTGAATACAATCGGTTGCATACCCCATTTATTATTTTTATTGTCTTCGTCTGTTATGGTAAAGGAACCCACATTTTTACCATAAGTCGTTTCGCCTATCAAGACTATCTTGTCTTTCATAAAAGGGAGTAATCCATTAATGACCAACTCGCTGGCGGAAGCTGTATATTTACCGGCAAGAATATATAATTTATTCAATTTATTTCCATAATTAGGAATCGCTCCCAGAATAGTTACATTCCCTTTGGAGTCCGTTTTTTCTATATTATCTTTAAAATAGTTGTTGATGAACGTATCGTATTCCTTCGCGCTAAATTCTTTCTTCGCGTAAGCATCGACTACACTGTTAAACTGGCTATAATAAAATATCTTTTTAGTATCTCTGTTGGGAACCAACGCGCTCGCTATATTCGTCGCGCAAGAGGTGTATCCGCCTCCATTATAACGTAAGTCCAAAACAAGATAGCTAATATTCTCGTTATTATATTTAGTGAAAATATCGGCTAACTGTTTGTCATAGACATATGTACCATCATCATTATCCATTACAAACTGATTGTAAACGATATAACCTATTTTGGTAGTTCCTTCCGTGATAACTTTTTCTATATAAATAGGGTTTTCATTGTATTTTGCGGTCGGTTCAACTGTAATAACTCCCGAAAAATTCAACCCTTCAAGTTTATAGTCGGATTTATTGGCGTATAAAGCGCCTGAATAATTGGATGTGTTCAGAGAGACGCCGTTCACTTTATTGATGACATCGCCCCGTTTCAAATTTGAGCTTTCGGCTTTCGTCCCTTTTTTTACATAAGTGACAATAAATACGACATCGCTTTTATTATTTTCCAACAAATATGGCATAT
>JAISKQ010000017.1 GCA_031260865.1 Prevotella sp. | reverse complement strand
GAGCTTACACAGTCCTTAATGCCGCTATTTGCCGAAAAGGGTATGGACTGGATGTATGCAAACTGCTCTACTACTGCTCAACGCGGCGCTTTGGACTGGATGACTCCTTTCCACGATGCCACAAAACCGGTTTTTGCCAAGCTTTATTCGGAAGTAGCGAATGGCAACGAAGCGCAACGCTCTATCGACACTAATTCAAAACCGGATTACCGTGAAAAACTGGGAGAAGAGCTGAAAGCGCTTCGCGAAAGTGAAATGTGGCGTGCCGGCGCGGTTGTAAGAAAGCTGAGACCGGAAAACAATTAAGATACACCTCCCCTACCCCTTTTTCAGTCAAGGGGTTGAGAGGTGGAGTCTTTAAACTAACAGCAAATTCTAAATTTGTATTTTGTTCAATAGCCTCTACTTGAAAGTGGAGGCTATTAATTTACTTTTGTCGCTTTGCGAAAATTCCTTTAGGAGATTAGAGATAGCTTATTCCGCTCTTTCCATCTCCACCGTAAAATGTCGGAGAAGTTCTGCCTCCCATGTTATCTTCATACCCTTGGTAATAGATTCACGGCGGTCGTAAATGTTTTTCAGAGCAGCCGCTATCACATTTATATGATTATCGGTATATACACGCCGTGGAATAGCCAAACGTAACAAATCAAGCCCGTCAAAGCGGTTTTTCCTTGTCACCGGGTCGCGGTCGGCTAACAGATAACCGATTTCACATGCCCGTATGCCTGCTTCTAAGTATAATTCGACAGCTAAGGTTTGAGCGGGAAACTGTTCTTTAGGGATATGCGTCAATACTTTCAGAGCGTCCACAAATATAGCATGTCCGCCCGCCGGACGTTGATATGGTATTCCGTATTCATCTAATTTCTTCCCCAAATACTCCACTTGTTTGATTCTACTATCCAGATTATCAAATTCCGTGTTTTCGTCAAGTCCTATCGCCAAAGCGTTCATATCCCGTCCGTTCATGCCTCCGTATGTGATATACCCTTCATACACAATACATTTTACTTTTGCCGCGTCATACCATTCTTTGAGGTTCGTCGCGAAAAAGCCGCCCATATTTACTATCGCGTCTTTCTTCGCGCTCATCGTCATAGCGTCAGCATACGAAAACATCTCATCGCATATTTCTTTTATCGTTTTATCCTTATATCCTTTTTCCCTTGTTTTTATGAAATAAGCGTTTTCGGCAAACCGGGCGGAGTCAAAGATTACTTTTTTAGCATATTTGTTGGCTAACATTCGCGTTTCCCGAAGGTTTTCCATTGATACAGGTTGACCTCCCGCCGTATTATTCGTTATGGTGATAATAATAAACAGCACGCGTTCTTTGTATTTTTTCAAAGCGTCTTCCAGCTTTTTTATATCCACATTCCCTTTAAACGGAATTTCGAGCTGTGTGTTTTTCGCTTCATCAATCGTACAGTCCAGCGCGATAGCTTTACGAGACTCTATATGCCCCTTTGTGGTATCGAAATGCGAATTTCCGGGACACACGTCCCCTTCTTTTACCAGACAGGAAAATAATACATTCTCTGCCGCGCGCCCTTGATGTGTAGGCAGCACATATTCAAAACCGGTAATCTGTGTGATCATCTCTTTCATCTTATAGAACGAAGACGCTCCGGCATAGCTTTCATCACCAAGCATCATTCCTGCCCATTGGCGGTCGCTCATCGCTCCTGTTCCCGAATCGGTCAGCAGGTCGATATATACTTCCTCGGCTTTCAGTTTAAACAGATTATATTGGGCTTTTAGAAGCCATTGTTCGCGTTCGGGACGCGTACTTTTATGGATGGGTTCAATCATCTTGATTTTCCAAGATTCGGCAAAAGGTAATTCCATGTATATAAAAAATTTAAGTATTAATAATATTTATCAATAAAGAGCTTTTCAGATAAGGCAGGATAAGGATCTCTTTCCTTAATATTTAGGTAAACAAGCTGAAATAGTGTATTTTTGCTATCATAACACATAATGACATGCCTTATTTAGATATTTTTGATGTCATAAAGATAGTAAAACTTCTTGAATAAATTATATTGTTTGGAATGTATTTGCCATACCATCCTCTGATTTTTTCATTTTATTTTGAAAATCGGAAAAATTTGTTTCGTATTGTGGAATATATAATTCCCAAAGTTTTACATTGCCTCCATAGCCGCGAAGTTGACCAATTGCAATGGGATTTGTGTTAGGATTATCTTTTATAGGATTTACAAAACCGCCAAGTTCTGCTTTTTGAACATACATATAGGAAATGATTTGGTGTATATCATTCCTGTCAATTTGTTTTTCATCAAGATTCTTGTATTTTGCGTCTAAAACAAATAAACTCACTTATCTCTGGTATAGATAGGCGCTTTGAAAAACGAAGTTGTATTTACATCTCCTTTATAGAATTTCCAAGCATTACTAACTATTTTCCGCATTACATTCTCTTGCTTAACAGTTTGGGAGTTTGCATTATATTCAATAAGCACCAATAGTAGAATTGACAATATTATTTTTTTTCATGGCTTATTCTCTCATCATTCTTAGATATTCCTCATCTTTTAACAACCGCTCTCTTCTTTTCTCTTCGGTTTCTCCAATACAAGAAAGCAATATAATACTGACTATTGGAGTTAGACAAAGTGAGAAAACTACCCAATAAAAGGTACTTCGCCCATTTTTTGAAGCCATTTCGTAAACATACAAAAAAAGGATAATGGCATTAATAACTATTGCTATCAGAATAACAATAGTAAAGAAACCGATAAAATTAAATTCCGTTTGCATAAATGAAATTATAATCTCCGCAGCCAAAGAGGTTTATATAAAAGAAGAAGTGAGCTGCCGTCCACGCCTATCGGGTATCGCCAAACACCCATATATACATGCACAAACAACCCACCCTATGAAGGAGAGCTATTCGTGCCTTGTATATATTTTCAAAATTTGGCGATTTCGATAGGCAAGGCACCTCTTACTATTTCTAATAAGTCTGTTCTTAAGAACATTGCAAAGATAGAAATATATCTTTGGATTCTAAAGGAACGAAATAACTCATTTCACAGAATGGGCTTTTTTTTGTCTTAGAAATCAGATTTTCACCCAATTAAGTAATTCATGTACTAAAGTAGTGGCTTTATAAAAGAGGACAAAATATTCTCCAAAAAAGTTTTGGGTAATCTTTAGCGTTATTTAACGGTTTGGAAAGAAGGTCAGAAAATCAAGGGGGCGGAAAATTTGCTAATAAATGACCGATTGAGATTTAATGAACGGTAAATATTTATATTAATTTGGTATAATACACTATTTTAAACAATCATTAGAGGTCATATAAAGTCATTTTGAGCTTCCGTCCGTATTGAGTACTTCAAAACGGTTTAATTTCTTTTGTACTGCCTTTGCAAAATTTGTAATCACGCCATTGAACGATAGGGGTGAAACATTGTATTTCTTACCCAATGCTTTGCAGGTTGATTTATGTTCGGGCTCTTTGTAGAACTTTATCAACGCGTCTTTATAATTGTCAGACATTAAAGAATAGTCTTGAAGAATATTTTTCCACTCCTCAACCGACACATCAATATCGCAAATGTATTCGTCGTTTTGATGAATTACTTTTTTGATTTCCATATTTTTCTTATTTTAGTCTGTAAATATACAATCTTTTATTCACAATATTTCCATTGCTATTACTGCACTCAATTTTTACTCGTCTGTGTGTAAATTGAAGAATTTCATGTACATTTGTATTCAAATAAATTCATAGAATATTTATCATCTAAAAAACAGGTTAATGAAAAAAATGCTGGATTTGGTTGTTACGCAAAATGAACAACTGAACCAAAACTATTGCCTCATTAAACTTACAACTACAGACAATACTCCTTTACCGGAAATGTATCCCGGACAATTTGTAGAAGTAAGAGTAGATGGTTCACAATCCACTTATCTAAGGCGTCCTATTTCAGTAAATTTTGTTGATAAACAAAAGAATGAATTATGGCTGCTTGTTCAGATTATTGGCGATGGAACGCGAAGAATGAGCGCATATAAAAAAGGCGAGCTTGTAAATTTATTATTACCCTTAGGCAATACATTTTCTATTCCTTCCGAAAATAACGGGCAGGAATTGCTTTTGATTGGCGGAGGCGTGGGCACAGCTCCGATGCTTTTCTTGGGCGCTTGCCTCAAAGAGAAAGGTTATAATCCTAAATTTCTGCTGGGAGCCAGATCGAAGAATGATTTGCTTCAGTTGGATGATTTCAGGAAGTATGGTGAATTATTCTGTACAACCGAAGATGGTAGCTTTGGCGAAAAAGGTTATGTTACAGAACATTCGGTATTGAAAAATATCCGGGTTTCACAGATTTACACCTGTGGTCCCAAGCCTATGATGATGGCTGTGGCGAAGTATGCCAACGCGAATAAAATAGTGTGTGAGGCATCGTTGGAAAACGTCATGGCTTGCGGTATTGGAGTGTGTTTGTGTTGTGTGGAGAAAACGCGTGAAGGAAATATCTGCGTATGCGCTGATGGTCCTGTATTTAATATAGAAAAGTTGACATGGATAAATTAACGGTAAATATAGGGGATTTATGTTTGAAGAATCCTGTAATGACTGCGTCGGGTACTTTTGGCTATGGAAAAGAATATGCCGATTTCATGGATTTATCACGAATAGGTGGAATATTCGTAAAGGGAACTACTATTCGTGAACGGCAGGGGAATGATTATCCCCGTATGGCTGAAACCGCATCCGGCATGTTAAATGCTGTGGGACTGCAAAATAAGGGCGTAGATTACTTTATTTCAACTATATATCCTGAAATAAAAGATATAGATACAAACATTATAGTCAATGTATCGGGATCAACTATTGAAGATTACGTAGAATGCTCCCGAAAATTAGCGAATTTGGATAAAATTCCGGCTATTGAACTGAATATTTCCTGTCCGAATGTAAAGGAAGGCGGAATGGCATTCGGCACTTCGGCTCGTTCGGCTTCGGAGGTCACAAAGGCTGTCCGTGAAGTTTGGAACAAACCCATGATTGTGAAACTTTCGCCTAATGTCACAGATATTACGGAGATAGCAAAGGCTGTGGAAGGCGAAGGCGCCGACGCCGTTTCACTCATAAACACATTGCTGGGAATGGCGATAGATATTAACAAGAGGCGTCCGGTACTATCCACTGTTACAGGCGGGTTATCCGGCGCGTGTGTGAAACCTGTTGCCTTAAGGATGGTCTGGCAAACGTACAATGCCGTAAAAATCCCGATTATAGGTATGGGAGGAATATCTTCATGGCAGGATGCTATCGAATTTATTCTCGCGGGTTCTTCCGCCATACAAATAGGAACACATAATTTCATTGATCCTGCAATCTCTGTAAAAGTGGTGGACGGAATACAGGAATATCTGGATAAGAACAATATAAATTCGGTTAAAGAACTGATAGGCGCGTTGCAAATCAATTAGCCTATCTGAGCCATAAGTCTTTAGCTGATAGCTACTAGCTGTCGTTAAAGGCTTATTGTAAAAATACAAATAACCACTATAAAAAGCATAAAATTCGAATAAAAACATATCCGTATATCCGGACTTTGTGAATAATAAAAATGACAATCTTATAATCTTAATGCTAACTTAAAGAAAGAGGCTTGTAACCGGCTTTGACTTATAAATTCTTTATTATTCAGTTTTGTAAACTCTATCTTTTACTGGTAAGTGTTATACTAAGTGTAAAAAATGTTAAACAACATGTTTTAATTGGGATAATACGCACTTATTGTAAGTGCACTTATTATATTTGCGACCGAATAAAATAGAGTGTCTGAAATAGAATAAATAATGTTTTAAATGGATGGAGATTGTAGCATATCAGAAAGTATTAATAATGAAGATATTGAGTGCTTAATCTGGAGAATTTCCAAGTTTTGGCAAAGAGGTAAACATAGATTGCTCGATGAGTTTGACCTTACAAGTTCTCAGTTAGAATTGCTTGGCGCTATTTACCACATGTCGAAGCTTAAAATGGAAATTACGCAGATCATTTTGTCACAAGAGACGGATATAGATCCGATGACGACTTCCACAATCTTAAGAACTTTACAGAGGAAAGGGTTTATCAGCCGGCGCGAGAGCCTTACAGATACCAGGGCGCGCGTAGTAGAAGTCACAGAAACAGGTTCCGAACTTTTCGAAAAAGCTATTATAAAAGTCAAGGAAGGACAGAATAAGCTGTTTAAAAATATTGATATAGAATCTTTAAAGGCTCAATTACAGATTCTTTTAAGAGAAATGGATAAGTTGAGTAATAAAACAAACAATAAATTATAATTAGGTATGAATTTGAAACAGATTGTTATTGGAGCAATGGCTCTATTGGTTATGGCATCTTGTGGGAAGAAATTCACCAATCCTTTCGGGGATGGCGATGATAAGCCGCAAGTATATGAAACGACTGTTCTTGCCGAACAGTCAGCGCAATTAGAAACAGTATATCCCGCGACGATAAAAGGTCAGGAAGATATAGAAATCAGACCGCGTATCGATGGTTTTATCGATGCCATCCGTGTGGATGAAGGTTCGGTAGTGAGAAA
>JAISKQ010000013.1 GCA_031260865.1 Prevotella sp. | reverse complement strand
TGGCTCGTACATTCCAACCAGATGCTGTCATTTTTTAGAGGGACAAGCAAGATAACATGATTAAACTGATTAAAATTGGGGAAATCGGGAAATATATCTTTCTCATTCATACTTATTATACAGTAATTGGAAGGAATATCAACCGCTTTCAACATAGCCTTCATCAGGTTTGTAAGCCCTTTACAATCCCCGAATCCGCTTTTGGCAACGGATGCCGCCTCAAAGGGTTGATAACCTCCGATACCTAAGCTGATATTGACATACCGCGAATGGTCTTGAAGATACTTATACAGGATGGCGGTTTTCTCTTTGTCATCTTTAGCCTCTTTTGTCAGCTCTTTCAATTTATTGATGAAATCGTTGGGCAGAATGTCCCTCCCTTTTAAAAGTTCCGAGATCCAAGCTCCGTAATTATTCCAGTCGGACATATTTCCGCAATGTGAGTCATAACAAAAGTCGGAAGGCCCAATCAATACCCGCGGGTATATTTCCCTGGAAGAAGGAGCCAAAGGTTCCCGGTCGATAGCTTTAATCCCGCCGGTTGAAAACGTATATACATGTTTATTTCCTGTCGTTTCTTCTTTGACGGCACAATTGAAATTGGAGTTGTATCGCAAATCCATACCTGCCGGCAATTCAATCGTATAATTAGCCTTTTCGACGGAAATCATAGCTCCCGGAGTCGGAAAAAACGCAGGATAAGATAATATACCGTTTTTCCATTTTTCCTGATAGGTGTATTCCACCGTATAAGGATAGGTCGGATGTTTACATTCGTATGTAATGGAATAGTCGTCGCTACTCTGGATTTCGGATAGGGAAGATACGGTAAGGTCTTTCTTTCCTATCTTTTTGACAACGGTTCCCGATACATTTTTTATTATTCCCGAAAAGCTTTTCAGCTCCCTGAATTTATCGCCATAAGTATAGAAATGACCATAGACTTCTCCTTGCTTGTTCAGTATAGTAATTACTTTGGTTACACTGAATGTAGCGTTATTTATATCGGTCTGGGTAAATACAGCGGAATAGTCGCGTACTATCGCGCACGCGTTTTCACTCAAGCTGTCGGTAGTCTGCTTTATAGCTAAACCCTTAGCCGAAAGCGGCGAGACAATAAATAACAATGACAAGGCACAAAACACAAAACGTTTATTCACACACATCATATTACAGTTCACTTATTTTTTTTAATACTATCTGTTCCGAATTTTTCGCGATAACTTTCGCGAAGAAATCCCTTAAATGTTCATATTCAGCAGGGAGGAATATCAATTTCTTTAATTGATATTGATAATGCAGCTTTATTATATTTTCATATTTGGCTATCCGATATGATAATAGAATATCGCCGTCATTTAGTACCATTCTCTCCGGTTGCGGCAATTCGTCCACCATATATCCTTCAGGTATAAATATATCCACTATTTGCAGGTAATTGGTCAGATAGTCGAATTGAACAGGAAACACTCTCTTTTCTTCTTTGAATGGATTTTCCGTGAATATCTTGTCTACCAATGGATTGATGTATAAGAACTCATCGCCTAAATTGGCGTCGGTCGATTGTATATACTCCAATTTTGAAGGGGCGGACGGCTCGTCTAATTGCGAGATGCTAAAGCTGTCAATTTCACAGTTCAGATTTTTTGATAGCGATTCTATGAAATCGGTGTTACTCTTATGATTACTGTAGTAGTTTCTCATATCGTAAGCAGCGCTTCCTTTTCGTGTATCTACTATTTTTCCTATGTATTTTGAATCTTTAAAGGAGAATTGTCCGGTCTTAAGCACTGTGCCGTTTGTTATTAATGATAAATCCACCCATCGACATCCGTTTGGTTTCATTATACGGGCTTGCGGAACCATACATTTTTCAGGCAACAAGTTCCAGTCGCCATATTTGGCGGAGGCATCGGTAAAATACATGACCGAATCTATTTTTAAGCCGGTGATGACATAGTTGAATGCTGTTATGCTGGGATGTGTCATCGGTAACCTTCCGTTGCTCCTTGTGCTTAGGATAACGGGGAAAGCGTCGAAGCCTCCCGCTTGAAGCGCGTTTATTAAGAGGAAATTGACATCAGCGCTATTGCCGATCCCATTTTTCAAGGCTTCTTTCAGGTTGTTGGGGCTGGCGGCTCTTTTGTCGTTCCATTTTACCCTGTATTTCACCATGCTTTGTATTTCTCCGGCTCTGTCAATGGTTAGGTCTCCTTTGGATATTTCTTCTTTAAATAAATCCGTCTTTTTCATATTTCCTCCAAAGGAACTGGATGACAGGATGTCGTTGTCTATATTTGCCCATGAGTTAGACTTGTTTTGAACCATGCTGTTGGGCATTTGTACCGATTTCAATTCAAAAGAAATCTTAGAAATGTAGTCATATACTGTCCATAGGTAAGCTTCTTGTTTCAGAGCAGGTATATCCCGACCTTCACTCTTTATCGATTCGGCGGTGCAATCCACATATTTCGACTGTACGCGCCCATTGTCATCCCGGGTTTGTGTACGGAACGCTTCGTTTACGGGTTCTCTCACGGTCTTTAATGATACATATCCCTGATAGTCGATATTGTACTTGAAATATTCCGGCAACTTTGCTTCAAAAAACGAATAGGCAACCGGTATGGATTCCTGAAAGTTGAAATCTCTCAGGTCGTAATAGAAGTCGGATACAAGGGTGTATTTGTATTCGATAACAGAACCGACTTTAGCCGCCGGCATTGTGAACTTCCTTACTTTTAGTTTATTATTCACGTTTTCTTCTGTGATAAATTCCTTTGAAAGTTTTGTTTTCTCAATCTTGCCGTTTTCAATATTGTATGTGGTTCCCGCAAGGTTGTTGATCTGCTCTTTCGCTGAGCTGTTGATTTCTGTATATACTATTTCTCGGTTGCACCAGTCAAGACCTTCCGTTTTCAATATCTTTATTTTAACTTGTAATGTGTATTCAAATTGAAAACCATATAAATCGCTATATATAAAGTGTATATCGCCTTTCTTCAGGAGCATGACAGCCGAAGCGGTTGTATCCTGTGGATATACCGTCATTTTCAGTTCATCCATTGTCGTGTTTCCATACTTTGATTGAGCTTGGCTTTGTACCGATACGATAAGGGTACAAAGCAAAAGGATGAGGGTATAATGTTTCTTCATAATATGTTTTTTTGGTGTACAATTAATATAAATTATACAAATATACATGAAAGAATATGAATACACGGAAGAATAAAATATGTCGTAAAACATTTTATTAATAAATTGCAAATCATAAGTGACAAGTAGCCACTTGATTTCCAAAAGATGAACCGGGACAGTGGATGTTGTCGCTTCGCGAAAGTCCCCCTTTGGGGATTGAGGAGGATTCGTTTGTTAATTTAACCTCATTGCTTCGGATATTGATGCTTTATCTTGTCAAGTAATCGGATTGCAAACTTTACATGGCAAAATATTGCGTTTGGGTTTCTGACGCTAATTTATATTAAGTTGTCTATAAAATATATGAGTTGTTTTGTTCTTTTATGAGAAATAAAAAAAGTATCTTTGTGTTCAAAAAAAACAAAGCTAAAAATAAGAATACGAGTTAAGAGCTTATCTGCTTTTATAAATCAAAATATTGTGAATAAAAATTATAAAATATGAGCAGCACGAATACTGTCAAAACGGACGTTTTAATCATTGGTGGCGGCCCTTCGGGTTTGGCTACAGCCATTCGCCTCGCCGATTTGTTGAAGGAAAAAGGCTTACAAAAAGAAATTCTTTTAGTGGATAAAGGGGCTTCTATCGGCAGCCATCTGATTTCGGGCGCGGTTATCAAACCCGATGTATTCAAAGAACTATTGCCGGATGTGAATTTCGAGGAAATCCCATTCGATAGCAAAGTTTCGCAAGACGCCATGTATTTTCTGACCGGAAGCGGCAACATAAAGATGCCATTCCACCCGCCTTATATGAGTAACAATGGCAATTACGCGGCTTCGCTGGGTGAGGTTTGCCGTTTTTTGGCGGCTAAAGCTGTTGAAAAAGGCGTTCAGATTTACAGTGGATTTGCCATGAGCGAAATTCTGTACGACCAAGACGGCAAAGTAAAAGGCGCGAAATGTATCGATACAGGGCTTGACCATCACGGACACAAATTGGAAAATTTCGTGGAAGGAACAAGCGTGGAGGCGTCATTAACAATTTTCGCGGAAGGAACACGCGGCAGTTTAGCTAAAAAACTGATTGAAAAATTTGATTTACAGCGAGATCGCAATCCGCAAGTCTATTCGCTTGGTGTAAAGGAACTTTGGTCAGTACCCGAAGGTACGATTGGCGAAGGCGACGTGTATCACACCATGGGTTTCCCCGCGACAGATTGGGGCATTTTTGGCGGCGGTTTCATCTATGGTCTGAAGGACAACAAAGTGGCGCTCGGTATTGTGCTTGGTTTAGAAGCGGCAGACCCTACTTTCGACACGTTCAAAGCATTTCAGATTTGGAAAACGCACCCTTTTGTGGCAAAATTTATTAAAGACGGACGACTGCTTGAGGCAGGCGCGAAAACATTGCCCGAAGGCGGCTATTTTTCACAACCAAAATATTATGCCGACAATGCGCTGATTGTGGGCGACAGCGCGGGTTTTCTTTCTATGCCGGCGCTCAAAGGCATTCACTTGGGCATTTATTCCGGAATGAAAGCCGCGGAGACAGCTGTTATTGCTTTCGAAAAGAACGATTTTTCCAAAAAGACGCTCGAAGTTTATGCTGATTTGGTAGAAAAAAGTCAAATCCATAAGGAAATGTATAAGGTGCGGAATTTCCGATCCGGTTTCGGCAAAGGAATGTTTGCCGG
>JAISKQ010000326.1 GCA_031260865.1 Prevotella sp. | reverse complement strand
GATAACTGATTCCCATAACCTGTGAAAGTGTTATGTCCCGTACCTATACTCCCTCCCAACGACAATGTGGGATAGTATGTCGATTTAGCGATTTTCAATCCCGCTTCGGCTATTTTCACCTCATAATCGCTTATTCTAAAATCCGGCAGCGTATTTACAGCCTGTTCCATAAATACATTGAGAGCAGGCATCGCCGACATCGCCTCTATAGCTTCATTATCCGGATAAATCAGCGCGAGTGGTTGCAAAAGGTTCATCGCCAATAGGTTCTTCATTTCTATCAAGGTGTTGTCCTTGTTTATGATGGCGGTTTCCACGTTATTCCGATCGTTTACCCATTGCGCTTCGAGCAGAAGAAAATCGCTTTCTAAAAGTTCGCCCGCTTGCCAACGTGCTCGTCCCTGATTTAGTTGTTCTCCACTGGCGCTTAGCAGGGCTTGTTGATATTTTAATAGTTCGTCGTTGCCGATTGCCGTCAGGAATATTTGCAGCACCCGAATAACCAAGTCATTATCGTATTGCTTTGTCTTATGCGCCGATTGTTCAAGCAAAAGGCGGTTTTGCTTGATGGTTTCGCTTATTTGTCCCCCTTGAAAAAGAACGACGTTTGCATTGATAGCGTAATTGCCGTCCCAAGCGGCGGAGTTTCCTTTTGTATGCGCTACTCCTTCATTGAGCGTTGCCGAAAGATTAGGCATCCGTTCCATTTTGGATTGGTCATAAACCACTCTTTTTGCATCTTCGTTCAATTTCACCTCCTCGCGGCTGTAATTATTGCTGATGACCTGTTCGATACAATTCGCCAATGTCATTTTCAAGGTGTCGGAAGTTGATTGTGCTCCGGCTGTTGACGCGATTGTCCATCCTGCAATAAAAAATAAGGCTATCTTTTTCATCTCTATTCCATTAAAATTATTAACTGCTCTCTGTTTATGAAGACGAATGAGAAGAAAAAATATTTTATTAGAACTCTTTTTTTCTCCTCTTTCTCCCCTTCTTCCGCGTAACAGCTTGACCGCGTTAGCTGAAAAGTCTTTCTTAGGGAAGGTTGAAGGGGCTTTTGTTCAAGAAAGGTGACAAACGCAAAACATGTTAAGAGGTTGTTGGGAGAGGTGAAAGAGAAGGGGAAAACGAAATGCTAAATTCCTCAACTTTTACCCTTGCCCCCATTTCATTTTGACCCCCCAAGACCCAATAAAACCAAGCTATTAGCATAAATTAACATTATATGTGGATTATTTTATGTTTTTATGCTGTTTTATATAGAACAACTTTATATTTTTGTGTGTATTTATTTAAAATAACACATTATTAACTTAAATTTATCCTTGTGAAGAGTTTGTTTCACGCTATTATTATCGGATCTATAATTATAGGAATGCTATAAAACAGTTATTCCGGTAATATTAATAACAAAAAAATAAAAATAAGTTATGAATAAGAAGATAGCAACATACTTCTTTGGACATACAAATAAAGAAGATTTAAAGTATATTGTCACATACGGTATGTCAATGTTTTGGGCTGGGTTTGTGTATGATACGCTAAGTGTAGTTTGCGCTCGTCTCTGTAAACGTTTTTGTATAGATATGTGGATACTTCTTATAATTAAGGTAATTGTTGGATTAACGTTGATTGGGATTGTACTCTTAATAATGAAAAAACTTTTTATAGAAAAAAAGATAAGAGAATCGGATTCCAATTAATGGCTATGGCTTTTAATTAGTTGATAAGATTTGTTTAAAGATAAAGGATTTAGCCAAAGCTATTTTGGCTAAATCCTTTCTGTGTTTCTATAATTATATCTCCTGCTAAAACCGGAAGCAATTTAGATTCCTCCATAAGAATCCGGATTGCATAGAAACTGTTTAAATTTTATTCGTTCAATTTCATTAGTCGTTTTTCGCGATTCGGCATAATCAGAATAAATTCTTCTTCTTCTTCTTCTGCTTTCTCTGTCTCTTTCTTCGTTCATTCTCTCATAGCCTTGTAACTCGTAACTTTTTTTCGTTTACCGGCATGTTAGAACTCTTGTAAACTTGCACGCTTATACACTCAAAACTTATTACTCAAAACTTCCAACTCGTTATACAAAGGTATATCCGATAGATACTCGAAAGTTCGGTCTTCATAGTTCATCTTACAGCAAAAGTGGTTCAACCCGTTAGAGACGATCAGGTATTTCACTTTCAGTACAATGTTGTATCTCACTATCTGGTCAAATACAGTTTGGGTTATGTTTACATCGGGGGCTTTATATTCCACAATCATCAACGGCGTAAGGTTTCGGTTATAGATCACCGTATCGCAACGCCTTTTCTGTCCATTCAGGTTAATCTGAACCTCATTCGCGACCAGAGCTGACGGATAGCCCTTTTCTGTTAACAAAAAATTCACAAAATGCTGCCTCACCCATTCCTCCGGCGTCAACGCTACATATTTACGGCGCAGAGGGTCTAAAACAGAGAACTTTTCCTTTGTTTTTTTTACATTTATATCAAAAGAGGGTAAATTTAAGTCCAACATTTGTTATCTTTGTTAATTCTGTATATCGAACAATGTACGGATAATATATGTTTTATACGAAACAAAAGTAGATATTTAAATGAAAACAAAACAAGAAATCGTTGATAATTGGTTGCCGCGTTATACAAAAAGACCCTTGGAGCAGTTTGCCAAGCATATATTATTGACCAATTTCGCCAAATATATAGAGGTTTTCGCCAATCATTTCAATGTGCCGATAGTCGGGCTGGACGGAAATATGCCAAACGCCTCCGCGAAAGGTATCACTATCATTAACTTCGGCATGGGGAGCGCGAACGCGGCGACAGTAATGGATCTGCTCAGCGCTGTTGAGCCGGAAGCCGTGCTTTTCCTCGGTAAATGCGGAGGCATAAAGAAGCACAACAACCTGGGCGATTATATCCTGCCTATCGCCGCCATCAGGGGCGAAGGCACATCAAATGACTATTTCCCGCCGGAAGTGCCGTCCCTGCCTGCTTTCAGCCTGTTGAGGTCGGTGTCGTCCACTATCCGCAATCATAACCGCGACTACTGGACAGGCACTGTGTATACCACCAATCGCCGGGTTTGGGAATATGATGAGGTTTTTAAAGAATATCTGCGCAAAATACGCACAATGGCTGTGGATATGGAAACCGCGACCTTGTTTACCTGTGGTTTCGCGAACCAGATCCCTACGGGAGCATTGCTCCTTGTGTCAGACCAACCAATGATTTCCTCCGGCGTGAAAACCGAAAAAAGCGATAATGAGGTGACCCATAATTTTGTGGAGGAACATGTCCTGATTGGTATTGAATCTTTAACGACATTGATAAACAACGGCGAAACCGTAAAACACCTGCGCTTTGAATAACTTATGACTTTTGAACAGATAAAAGCCGAAATAAAAGCAAGAAAGTATAAGCCTGTATATCTATTTATGGGCGATGAACCGTATTACATCGACGAGTTGACCAACTTGCTTACCGAATCCGTGTTGCCGGAAGATGAACGCGATTTTAATCAACACATCCTTTACGGCATGGAAACGGATGTTAAGTCGGTGATAACGCTGGCTCGCGGTTATCCCATGATGTCGGATCACCAACTCATCGTGATAAAGGAAGCCCAGAACCTCGGCAAAATAGAGGAGCTGGAGGTATATGTGAAAAATCCGCTCAGCACCACCATCCTTGTCCTCAACTACAAAAACGGCTCGTTGGATAAACGGAAGAAATTATATAACGAAATAGACAAGTATGGAGTCGTCATGGAATCGAAAAAGATTTCTGACTATAAGATTCCGGCTTTTATTTCATCCTATATCCAATCAAAGAATCTGACCATTGACCCAAAATCGGCGCAGATGCTATCGGACTATTTGGGTAACGACCTGAGCAAGATAACAAACGAAATCGCTAAATTATTAATTGCCATACCGGCAGGGCAGAGGCAAATCACAGCCGATCTGATAGAGGAAAATATAGGTATCAGCAAGGATTTCAATAATTTTGAACTATTGAACGCTATTATCAATAAGAATATTTTCAAGGTAAATCAGATAGCCGATTACTTTGAGAAGAACCCGAAGAATAATCCGATGATAATGACCATGGCGGTACTCTTCAATTTCTTTAGCAACCTTATGATTTGCTATTGGGCAAAGAATAAGACGGAACAGGGTATAGCCGCCGAGTTGGGACTCCGGAATCCTTATCAGGCAAAGGATTATGTGATTGCG
>JAISKQ010000281.1 GCA_031260865.1 Prevotella sp. | reverse complement strand
CAAGTTCAGAAACAGGGAGGTTTCCGAGAATGAGGTGGACTACAGCAATGCCGTAGCAGGGTAAGGCAGGTCCACATACACCCACATGCCGGTCGATGTTTCCCCACATCGACCGGTTTCTCTTTGCCGGAATACTATTTGGTGAAAAGGTGCTATAATTTGTTCAACAAGGAGGTAAGGGTATGACTAAGGATGAAATATCGACCATGATAAAGATTGAGCAGCTTCGCCTATTTCGGGATGCGATGGAGACAACGTATCGTGATGTTTCTGAGCTATTTGACAATTGCAATGTTTGGAGTTTTATAGATGATATGTATGAGTTTATGCATATTCAAGGAGATGAGGTTTCATTTAATGAAATTGGCGAATACCTGAAACGTCAAGGAATTAGTGTAGCTTGATGATTATAGATAGACAAGACATAAAACTATATCATGCGAGTTACATGATTGTGGACACAGTCGATTTGTCGTACTGCAAAAACATTAACGATTTCGGTCAAGGTTTCTATTTGACCACCGATAAAAATCAAGCAGAACGTTTTGTTCGAACAGCTATCATTAAGAGTGGCCAAAAATTAAAAAGAGGATATGTGAATATTTTTAATTTAGGTTCCTTAAACAATTTACATACCTATGAATTTGAAACGACAAATGACCGGTGGCTACACTGTGTTTGCGCACATCGCAAACCAAAATTATTTTCCCAAGAAGTAGCCGAATGGGATTCATACGAGGTCTTGGCGGGGAAAATAGCAAACGATGATACAATGACTACCCTGACGATTTATCTACAAGGAGGATATGGAGAAATCGGCTCTCCCGAAGCGGTAAATACTGCGATAAGCGTATTGAAGCCACAAAACCTCAAAGATCAGATTTGTTTAAGAACTGATAAAGCGATAAATGCAATTTCATTTATGGATGCCTACGAGGTGAAATATGGGAAACAATGACAAGGAAAAATATGAACTGGTAGCAAAAATGACGGCTAAACTGGTTGCTGAGGAACTCGCTGATAAAAACTTGTGGACATTAAATGAGGCTATTTCTAAATTGACCAAAACCAGTATTTATGAAAGAGTGCTTGATATAGATACAAAACTTTGGATGGATAATCCAAGGGATATTGCTGAAATGGTTATGTGCGAACTTCGAGGAGAAAAAATACCTCCGAGTTATTTTTTTAAGTGAACAAAAATAGACTATTTAGGATTATCTTCAGTTCCTTCCAATTATTTCAATCCATATTTTGTTTTAGATGATGAACTTTCTCCTATTTTTTTTACTTTGCCTTGTTTTATTAGTTTCGTAAGTGCATAACGAACCTGAGACGTACTCAAGCTAGTAGCGATTTCAAGTTCACTTCTTGAACGAGTACCTTTTTGTAATTCCATGACGATTACTGACTGTGAATCTCTTTTTAGTATAGTTTCGTCTATTTTCAGTGTCTCATTTCTCCCCGCCGCTTTTAGGATTGCAGTAAAATAAATTCCACCATCAATAAAGATTGGGGGTTCCATGTTCAGTATAGACAACTCCTCTAATACTTTTGGAATTCCACTTCCTAGCCTTTCGATTACATTCTGTCCTTCTTCATCAACAATGAATTGACATATTTCCGCCAATCTTGTGTTACGAGTCTTTGATCCTGTATGCCCCAATTCGGTAACCGACAAACCATAAAGGCCACCAGGATTGCTTATTACAAGTTGCTCATCTTCAATGGTCAAACTGATATTTTGATACATAGACAATGGGTTCATATCGCGGTGAATTAGTGCATTTGAAATCAATTCCCGACAGACTACTAGAGGATATTCTCTCACATTTCTAACATGGCCATTTGGCATATCCATTGTCAAAACATCGGTGTTGTTTTCAATCCATTTTAGGGTCTCCTCCAATATTATTGAGAGGGAGCCATCTATAGAATTCACATTGATAGCTCGAATACTATTCGAATGACCATTTTTCTTATGGATACTCACCTTAATTGAATAATTAGGGAGAAATTGCTGTGGATATATACCAAGTGCCACTGCACCGGCAATTGACAATTCACCGGCTCGATTGGTTACCCCTGTCCGGAGCAATATTTCGGTATCGTTCATTTTGGCTAATGCACGCGAATGCTTTTTTCTGTTTGCAATATATGCAGAAACTAATTGCTCATCAAGATCAGAAACGCTGGACTCAGGGATAATATCTTCATCGAAATGGCTTGGTCCTCTGGCAGAAATGAATAACTGTTCTTCCAACTCTGATAATTCGTAGTCACCATCATACAAGCGAATAAATGATTTACCACTATTTTTTATCTTGATTGGTTTAAGTGTCTTGTTCGCTTCGTGTATTTCTGCCCATATAACCTCTTTCCCATCAACAGAAAGTGGCGTTGTGCTAATTGAAACTGGCATGTTAAAATCTTTTCTTGCATAGTTTGCCAATGTTTGTTGACACTGCTTCGGATCGTATACACCAACAATCTCAAAATCAAGACCTTCATCGACCCCGAGAATCAAGACACCACCGCCAGGCGTATTTGCAAAAGCGGATATTGTATCTTTTAGACTTTGCGGAATTCCACCATTAGCAGCCTTTACTTCATAGTATTGGTTATCGCTATGCTCTCTTTTAAGTTCCGAAATTACCGACAGGAGCTTTCCATTATCTATTTCCATCACTTACCTCGCTAAAAACCTCGTTACTACCTTGCTAATTTAGCGAGGTCTTTGTTGTTATTATCAAGGACTTCGCTAAGAAACGCAAGGGCATATTGGAAATCAACAATAATTAACAACATGACATTATCAATGGATAACAGTTACTACTCAAAGGTAAGTCAATGATAGTCCTTTGATGGTGGCAGATTGGACATATCTAAAATAATATGGGAGTTCCAGCAAACGCTAAGGATATTCCATCATATATGTTCTGCCCTT
>JAISKQ010000244.1 GCA_031260865.1 Prevotella sp. | reverse complement strand
TAAAGAAGAAATAGAATAGGTGCCGGGCACGGCGACTTCCCCCATGACGTTAATTTGGATCGTCCGTATTTGCCCTAATGTTAACTTTATTTGTGATGATCCTTCGTCAGTACTTACGCCTGAATATACACTGGCGAATTTATGTTGTACAAAGTTATTCGCTTCCTTTATTGTCATTCCGTTTAGAAAGATTGGTCCTATCCTGTCCACAATAATACTTCCTTCCGGCGATATTGTTTGTATGAGTGAGGCTTGGGAGGCTCCCCAAATATTTATGATAACTTCATCTCCCGTTCCTAATTTATAATTTTCGGGAGTAGGAATATTGACATTTGGAGTAAAAGTGAGGTTCTTTTGATTAAAAATGTTTTTCCCGAAAATATTGCTTTTACTGGTTTGTTGATTTGTCGTTTCTCCTTCCGACTCATTTGAACGCAATGCGTTATTAATTAAATTTGAGCTTTGGCTTTGTGCATTTTGTTGATCCGCTTGATTTTTTATTCTTAAAAGTTGATCCTGTGAAACACCTCTTTTCATCAATTCTGTGGCTATTGCCTGTTGAGACGTGCCTTTGCCTGATTCAGTTTTTATATAATCAATTATTTGATTATCTGACATTTGCGCAAATAGCGTATTCATAGATAGAAGCGAGAGAATAAACAAATAAAGAAATCTTTTCATATAAATGTTATTGTATATATAATTCTTTCAAGCAATTATACTTGATGTTTGGTTGTTAATTATTAATGTAAAACGCAATAAACTAAATATTTATAAAATATATAAAGTTTCTGTTTAAAAATGCAAATGTAGTTATATTTTTAGCTTAATACAAGTTTAACATTAATATATTTCTTTCATTATGATTACAAACGTTTTTTCTGCGTACCGAATATTTCTTCTTCAACGATACAACATATAATATGTGCTATGAGAATGTGTGATTCTTGTACTCTTGGAGTTTCCTTAGACGGCACTCTAATGCAGACGTCGCATAAACTCGTGGCTTTTCCGCCGGTTTCTCCTGTTAAAACAATTGATTGAATTTTTTTTGTTTTACATGTATGTAAGGCCTTAATAATATTCTCCGAATTACCGGATGTCGTCAATCCGATAAACACATCGCCTTCATTTCCCTGTGCTTGTACTTGCCGTTCAAAGAGGTGGTCAAAGCCATAATCATTTCCAATGGCGGTCAATATGGATGTGTCTGTTGATAAAGCTATCGATGGAAGTCCGGGTCGGTCGAA
Source organism: Prevotella sp. (assembly GCA_031260865.1). Lineage (GTDB taxonomy): Bacteria > Bacteroidota > Bacteroidia > Bacteroidales > Dysgonomonadaceae > Dysgonomonas. The sequence continues at coordinate 3,716 of JAISKQ010000244.1, read as the reverse complement.
ATAGAACCGGCTGACAAACTCGCCTGCTATATGTTGCGCGTCGGCAGCGCTGCCGCCATTACCCGCGAGCAATGTTTTCGCGCCGTTCTTATAAGCGGTGGTAACCATTGTTGCCGCGTCGCCGATATTTTTAAGGATAAGCGGGTTAGCTAATATAGCTTCTTTTACCGAGATGGATTTTCTTATTTGAGTGATAATCGTTTCATCAATGGTCATTGTCTGTATTTTTTAGTTATGTTACAAAAATAAGATTTTCCGGTAAATAATATGCTTTTTATCTTATAGTCTTTTATCTGTCGATATTAATCGATTAAATTTTTTTTAAGGATTTGATAAATTATTCGCGACATATATTTATCTTTGCTTTATGTATGAAAATATATTCAAATATTTAGAATTTGCGCTTCCTGTGCATAATTGTGTGATTATACCGGGATTAGGAGGTTTTATATTGAATCCGGAGCCGGCGGTCTTGCTGACCGGTGGATTGATACCGCCTAAATATACAGTTACTTTTAATCCTGATTTAAAGCATGATGATGGAATTTTGATAAATCTCTATAAGAAAGACGAGAATTTATCCTATAATGTTGCGTCAAAAAAAATAAAAGATTTAGTTATAAATATTAAAAAAAATATTTTCGCGGGTAAAATCATCAATTGCGGCAATATAGGGCAAATCTCGACTGACGACAATAATAAGATCATATTCGTGGCAAATAAGTTTTTTATATTTCCCGATTCTTATGGTTTAATGCCGATCGAGATGAGTCGTTTGGTTGATGTGGAGAGACGCCGGGCGGTAATTGGTCGATCTTCGCTGAAATATAGATTGGGTGGAGTCGCCGCGGCGGCGATAGCGCTGTTTTTGTTTACGATACCGTCTATTAATATAAAAGAAAATTCTTCTACTCCATATAATCAACAAGCCGATTTTGTGTATTCTTTATCTGAGTCTTTTAGCTCGATGGAAAAAAAGAATGAAAAAAGCGAAGAAGAGAAAACCGTCATCAATAAGGAACAAACCTCATCGCGGACATATTATATAATTGTAGGAGGTGAAGAGTCGGAATCTATGGCTGAACGCTTATTGGAAAAGGTCAAGAAAAATGGATTTAAAAACGCGGCGATAGTGCAGTCGGACAGATACAGAATATATGTCGCGTCATTTACCGATAAAACGCTCGGTAACTCATATTTGGAAACTTTCCGAAAGGAAAATCCTCAGTATAAGACAGCTTGGTTGTATTCAAAGTCTAATTAATCATATTGTTGAATATCAACAAATAAAAAAAAGCCTGATTCTTTCAGGCTTTTTTATTTGTCATTTTGTTCTCTAATTCGGCTTATTCTTTTTCCCCGTAAGCCAAGTCTCCGGCGTCGCCCAACCCCGGTAGAATATAGGCAGCCTCGTTCAATCCCGGATCAATAGCCGCCGCCCAGATTGTGGTTTTATCTGACGGAAAATTTCGCGTGCAATAGTCGATTGCTTGTTGGCTGGCGATAATTGTCGCTATATGTACATGACTGGGTTCACCCTTTGTTAATAAGGCTTGATAGGATAAATCCATGCTTCCTCCGGTCGCTAACATCGGATCGGTGAGGATCAACACTTTGTTTTCTATCCGAGGGGATGCGATATATTCGATATGAATATGAAAACTTTGGTGATTTTCCCTGTATTTACGATAGGCGGAAACAAAAGCGTTTTCCGCTTTGTCGAAAAATTCCAAGAAGCCGTGATGGAAAGCCAATCCGGCGCGTAAGATTGTACCGATAACGACCGAATCGACCGGTACATTCGTGATGGACGTGCCTAATGGCGTTTGAGTTTCGAGAGGAGAATAATTTAATGTTTTACTTATTTCATAAGCCATTATTTCTCCTATACGTTCAATGTTTCTTCTAAAGCGCATGCTGTCTTTTTGTGTATCGACGTCGCGTAGTTCACTGACAAAACGGTTGAGAATAGTGTTTTGCTCGGAAAGATTAATAACTTTCATGTTGATATTTTAGTCTTAAATATATATATTATTTCAAATTTATAGTTTATAGAATATAAAGATTATTCATTCCATATTTTCCAAGCGGCGACCGCCTGCAATTTGAACATTTCCGCGCCGTTCGTTACCGTTGCTCCTTGCTCCTTTCCCAATCTGAGGAATTTTGTTTCGGAAGGATTATATACTAAGTCGTATAGCAGATGATTGGCGGTTAATAAGTGATACGGAATAGCAGGGGCTTCGTCAACGTTAGGAAAAGTTCCCACAGGCGAAGCGTTTACGATAATCGTATATTCGTCTAAGATTTCCTTATCAATGTCTTTGTACGAAATTTGCCCTTTTTGGGGCGCGCGTGATACATAGAGACACTCGACGCCTAAATTCCGCAATCCTCCTTGTACGGCTTTAGATGCTCCTCCTGTTCCCAAAATCAACGCTTTATGATGTTTCTCTTTATTTATTAACGGCTCTATGGAATTTTGGAATCCGATAATGTCGGAATTATATCCCACCAATTTTGTCTCTCCATTAATGTGAGTGACCTTTATCACATTAACAGCCCCGATTTCTTTTGTACGGCTATCCAAATCGTTCAGGTAGGGGATGATTTTTTCTTTGTATGGTATCGTCACATTAAGCCCTTTGAGGGTAGGGCGGGAGTGTATAATTTCCGCGAACAGGCTAATGTCCGGAATTTCAAAGTTCAGATATTCAGCGTCGATTCCTTCATTCTGAAACTTTTCGGTAAAAGTTTTTCGGGAAAGCGAATGTTTCAACGGGTAGCCTATTATTCCATACGTGTCCATACTTGCCGGTGTTTGTTTCTGAATATTGCAAAAAAGTAGGATAACTCCATAATGGTGTTACCCTACTTTTCTATTCGTTTTTATTATTTGGATGCTTCAGGTTTGTAGCGGTCGTTCAAAAGGCCAATAACGGTATTTGTAATATCATAACCGTCTTCTGCCAGTAGAACATTGTCTAATCCCGAATTGCTTAAAATCATCTGATATTTAGCCGTCTTGTTTAATTCTTTTAGAATAAGTCGGACAGAATCAGTTATTTGATTGCTAACTTTCTGTTGTTCTTTCATGAAATCTTCTTGCATTCTTTGAGCCATGGCACGAAGGTCGGTCTCCATTTTTTGAATGCGTACCGATTCTTGTTGCGCCCTGTCTTGGCTTAGGAACGCGTTGTTTTGGACCTTCCGCTGAAATTCTGCTGCTTCAGCTTCCAGTTGCCGTTGTCTTTGAGTTAATGTGGCGTTTGAACTATTCGATTTTTTCATAAGAGCGTCATTCGCATCTTTTGCATAATTATAGTTCATCAATAATGAATCAACATTAACATAAGCTATAGGTAATACTCCGGTAGAGTCCCCTTCCGCATATTTTAGAGAAGTTTCGCCGTTTCCCGCGTTTCCCTTGTTGGATGTGAAAAATAAAATGAATAGGACAATAATTGCAACGGCAAGAACTCCATTAATAATGTAAGAGATATTTTTCATTTAATAAAACATTTAGTTAATCTTTCCTATAGCATAAAAATCATACATGTAAAAAAAATAAATACACATAGTGTTTTTAGATGACGAGGCAAAGATATAGCTTTAGGTTAAAATAACATCACTTTTAAACCTATAAAAGTTGTAAAAAAATTGCTTTTTAAGCTATATCTCTATAATTTTAGATGTTCTTAGAAAATATGAGTAAT
>JAISKQ010000276.1 GCA_031260865.1 Prevotella sp. | reverse complement strand
ACCATCTTAAACTTCTTTGATAATCGTTCAACCAATGCTTCCGCCGAATCGTTCAATGCTAAAATCAAAGCTTTCAGGGCTACACTCAGAGGGGTCAATCATATCCCCTATTTTTTATTCCGTCTTACTAACATTTATGCTTAGCCCCCAGTTTTTCGGGAAGAGCCCAAACCGGTGGCTTCACCTTCATTCTGCGCCAACGCTTCCACATTAGCTAAACTCAATGCCGACATATTGCTATTCTCTGTATTCATATTTACATTAAAAGCAGCAATAGCAACAACTCTTTCATCTTTTCCCCTATTTCATCTCCTTCCTATATAGATAAATTTTATGAAAAATGATAACTATCTCTGCCGAACACTGGCAGGACTATAATTATTGCTACGCAACACTCAGACGAGACGTCTGCACCAGCGGGTGTTATTTATTTATCTATTATTCTATTTTAATGACTCTATGTATTTATTATAAGCTATCAGGGAGTTTATATAATCATTATCAAATTGAATAGTCCTTACACGTTCTAATAGATATGAACTTTCTCCGTCCCATTCTCCTTTAGGATTCATACTTTCTATTCGCATAGTTTTCGTATGAATTTTCTTTATCTTTCCAATATAAGAGATACTATCGTCATGAAAATCAAATTGAATTACTGTTTGTTTTTGCATTAGATAATATAAAATATCTAAATATCCATTCAGATTAGGAAATTCCCCTTCAAATTTTTCTACTGTCCATTTAAGATGAATGACAGTTTCATTAAATATTTCATCTTCTCCTCTTTCTATTTTTTTTATATATCGGTTTCTGATAATTAAATATCCATCAAGGACATAATCTACGGGAACATATTTCAGTAAGACCCATTCAATCCCTGCATATATCAATATCCCTTGAAGGGTATCTTTTCGTCCTTTCAAAAGGATTGTACAAAAATTATTTTTAATTAATTTCATAACTGTCTTTCCATTTAAATTAGTTTTTTGGAGGCCAGGAGCCTTTCCATCCATTTGGTTTCTGTCGAGGGGGTCTTCTATTAGTATCTCCTCTTTCTCCCCCATAATCAACTTGTTTTCTCTTTTGACCTGCTTGATGTTTTCCTTTTGTAGATCGCCTTGCATTCTTCATATGTTCTTTGGCAAATCCCAATGCCCCGCCTTTTCCACCTCCAACAGGAACAAAAAATATACCTGATTCGTCATATTTGCCCGTTATACGCCCTTCAGTATTCACCGCCCATCCTGTCGTGCCATCATCATAATAAGTAGGGTCAAAAGCATATTCATCAGCATAAAGAGATGAGAATATTCCTCTTTGAACTAAATTATAAGCATCTGTATAGAGACGTCCTCCAAAATTATGCCCTAGATAAGAAGGAAAGTCATTATTATAACTATATACAAATGCACCAGGATAGCCCATTCCTTCTGATGTTGCCCCTGGTTTTATGTTAGTGTCAAGAGTAACTCCCGTAACTGTTGCAACACCATTTTCATATGAGGCATAACTTGTATGGAATTTCCCTGTTTCGTCATTAAATGTACCTCTGCCTAAAAACTCTGCATCTGTTGCATGATTCCAATTTGACATATCATGTACACTTGAACCACACCCCATTGAATTTAAGAACTGCTTGATTAATTCCGGGTCATTGGTACTCCAATAATCCATCCCAGTCGGATCTATAAACTTCAACAGAGCAGCTTTAAGAAAAGAAGGTAAGAAATTACCTTCCAATAATCCATCCCCGTCGGATCTATAAACTTCAACGGATTATTCCCTACATACGCATACGGACTAATGCTATAATACTTCTCCGCCAGCGGGTCTACCGTCGTAAATCTCGGAATATCCAAAGCTAAATGTCTGGCAGAATAATCGTACATGTTTACCCCGTGCATCTGATCCAGTTCCTTATTATTATATTTATACGGTTGCAAGCCCTGTTCAGAAACACTATTCTCTGCAAATGACATTCCAAACGGATAATAGTGGTTCTTTTGAATCACCGTACCGCTTGCATTAACTACAATCCTATTATTACCAAGGTGATCTGTCAAATAATAGTAATAAATCCCATTTTCAATATATCCACCGTCTACAAGTATCCTTTTTAATGAGTTGTTTTCATAAATGATATTGCCGACATAATCAGTCGTCTTGTTCATCGTCAAAGAACTCGTATTGATTGCCGAGCCGATCACCGGAGCGGTCAAATAACTCGGATTCCACTTCTGCACAACCTTTAGTTTTGCTCCTCCTGCCGAATAGGTGTATTCGTTCCTTGCCTCTGCAACGGGACTTTTTACATCCATTAACCTTGGTAAATTTAAGGAATTATATTGGATTTGCGAAATACCTTTGTTTAAATCTGACTTCATCGCCCCGTTGGCAAAAAGGTAACAAACGTAACAACTCTCAGTCATTAGCCAACCTCCACCCTTGGATGCTGGCTAATCATAAAAGGTAACAAAAGTAACAACTCTTTCTCTATTTTTATTTGTCGCTTTTTTCGTCTCTTATTATTTTAGACGAGACCTATTTTGTATGGGATATATTTAATATATGACAATCATGTTGTGAAATCTCTATATAGGCTATTCCCCCTACCATCTTATTTTTCAACATAAAATCACTATTCCCTTTTACATACCATATTCCGTTCTCTAGTATAGCAATAAATGGCTTTTGCTTTTCGATACCTTCCCCATAGTGCTTTTTCCAAATAATTTCTGCGATATTCTTTGCAGTATCTTCATCGGGTATTAAACCTCCTATTGGATAATAATCAGGCTTATTGGATATATTATCGTTAGTTGTTTTACAAGAAGTAAAACAAAATAACGCAACAACTATAATATATAATAATATTCTATTTGTTTTCATCTTGTTTTTTTTCATTGGGATCTATATATTTAATATTTGTCCTTTCTTTTGCGTCAATATTATTAATACGTTTGCTATCAGCAGGATCACTTGGTATATTGTCAATTTTTATATTTGTTACCTCTTTCGTCTTGTGATCATATTTTTTCAGTTCTCCACTTGGAGTTGCGACATAATTATCTTGCTCTAAATTATCTGCCAATTTTTTATCCTGCGTAGAAAATACATTATTTGCTTCATATTGATCTGGAACTAATCGTTCGAGAGCCCCATGTGTATGAGCTATTGCTATTTCTGTTTCTCCGTTTTCTGGACTACTAACATTACTACTTAATCTATCTCCAATATAAGCTACCGTATATGTATAAGTAGAAACTTCTGAAGTGTTATCTATGATATAAATAGTTGAAGCAAATTCTTTATTCCAAGCAACAGAGGTTCCATTATAATATAAAGCAAAATCTTTTGCGGCTTCTGCTGGAGATTCAAAAGGATCTCCTGGATCACGACCATTTTTATCAATAAGTCTTATTGGATTATTGAAACAATACACATACGGAGACCAACTATAATACTTTTCTGCATGTGGGTCGATAGTCGTAAATCTCGGAATATCCAAAGCTAAATGCCTGGCAGAATAGTCATACATATTCAGCCCGTGCATTTTGTCCAACTCCTTGCCATTGTACTTGTAAGGCTGATCCGTTCCATTATCATAGCTATCCGCAAATGACATTCCAAACGGATAATAGTGGTTCTTTTGAGTCACCGTACCGTTAGCGTTTACAACCACTCTGTTATTACCAAGATGGTCATTAACATAATAATAATATACTCCACCTTCTATATAGCCTCCGTCAATCAATATTCTCTTTAGCGAGTTGTTTTCATAAATGATATTACCGCACTAGTGTCCCATTAAAATTAGGACGTTATTAAAAATCAAATAAACTTGGCTCATTAGAGTCGCATCGTTCTTTGTCATATTGAAAATTAGTTTTGTTAAAGAGATCTTTTAAGTGAGTTTTATCCGTCAGGGATATACTTAAGATTTGCAGGATTTCGTATGTGCTTCTGTCGAGTTCCATATCATGTTGAATGATTGCGACCAAGCAGTAGGCACATATGGCAACATAGATTTGTATTCTTACGGCATTTTCTGTAGTGCCCCAAAACTTTTTAATTTTGAGGTGTTGCTTGAGCCATTTGAAGAACAACTCCACCTGCCAACGGTTCTTATACAACTCCGCAACTTGAAGGGCAGATATATCCATGGCATTGGTTAAGAAAACAAACTCTCGTTTTTGTTCTTCATCCCAATAATGAACAAGCCGAAGTTTCTCAGGATAGTATTGCTTCGGATAAAATCCGGTCAATTCGATAGTCATATCAGAAAGTACATTCTTCGGTAGTCTACGTTTCCATTTGACGGATTTGTATAGAAGGTTCTTCTTTGCCCTGACTACGAAGCGGGCTTCTATTTGATGAATCCGATATAACATTTTGAAATTGTTGTAAGCACGGTCAAATATATAGTAAGACCCTGATTCGTAAGGTATTTCAGCCATAGCTTTTGAATCATGAACCGAGGCTGTTGTAATATGGAAGAATGTCGGAATTTGAGTTTCCACATCATACAAGGTGTGAACCTTAATCCCTCCTTTCTTCTTTCGGAACTTTGCCCACCAGAAAACATTTAGACATAAATCGATTGTTGTGGAATCAAAAGCATATACATTTCCTCCCAACTTGAAGATGTTTGTGACGCGTTTCTTTCCGGCTTCATTTACGAGAAAGTAAGCGAACTCTTCAAAGATGTGGTAATCTCTATCTTGATTCGCCCGAGCCAAAGATGATTTTGATACATTCTTACCCATTCCCAAATGATAACATTTGGAGCGATGAGCACCCAGAGCAATAATCAAATCTCGCAAACTTTCTCTGTTGGATAATTGACCGAACATAAGCGCAAGCAATTGATTCCAACACGTGAAGTGTTTCACATACTTGTCGCCACTATACTTGGCTACGATTCGATTGAATTTGTTCCTGTCAAGAAAGGATATGAGTTGAGCGAAAACGAATTTATCTTTATGCATTGTAAATCTGTTAGAATTTGCAAAGGTCAGAATTGAAATCCGTTTTTTTGAAAAACCTCTATAACTAACTAAATTTTAAATATTTCAAAGAGCGTTTTGCTATTTTAATGGGACAGCAATGATATTACCGACATAATCAGTCGTCTTGGTCATCGTCAAAGAACTCGTATTGATTGCCGAGCCGATCACCGGAGCGGTCAAATAACTCGGATTCCACTTCTGTACCACTTTCAGCTTCTGACCACCTGCCGAATAGGTGTATTCGTTCCTTGCCTCTGCAACGGGACTTTTTATATCTACTATCCGTGGTAAATTTAGCGAATTATATTGAATCTGTGAAATTCCTTTGTTTAAATCTTTGGTCATAGCACCGTTGGCAAAAAGGTAACAATAGTAACAAATCTTTCTTCTTTTTTATATTCTCTTTTTCCCTTTTTCATCTCTTTCCTATATAGATAAATCTCATGAAAAATGATAACTATCTCTGCCGAACATTGGCTGGACTATAATTATTGCTGTGCAACACACAGACGAGTCGTCTGAACGAGCAGGTGTTCATTTTTACTCCTATACATTTGATTCTGCCTGAGTCGCAACCGTGTGAGCAACATTATTATATACGCCCAAACTTATATATTCTATAAAAAATGTAAAAAAATACAGGAATAATAAAAACAAACAGGACAATTACTATTCTCATTACTGTCAAATTAATTTTATTAGTGCTATCTAATTTTTTCTTGATATTTTTTATACTCTTGTATTTATAATATCTTAGATAGAAAATAATTGCTATAACAATTGCTATAAATACACTCAATATAATGTCCCAATCAAGAAAAATTCGACTGATCTTATTATTGTGAATAATACCTAATAAAAGAATTAAATCTATAATAAAAAAAGATATAAAAGCAGATAACAATAATGTTGTACTAAATTTTGCATCATCTTCGTTCCGATGAAAGCGTTTTGTCAGAAAATTATAGATTATGTAAAAAAATAAATCAGCTATTATCATATCCTTTGGCTTATTAAAATCCAAATCCGTTAAATGTTCCCGGAACATAAAACTCGCCCGTAGTCGGATTTACCGTATTATTTAGCGGATGTTGATTTGTCCTTATATTTTCTTTTATCTGTTCCATGTTTGGTACTCCAACAAGTTGGTAATACATATAAGGGACTGCTACTTCCCAATAAACAACGCCTATAGCACTTATACCAAGGTCTATTCCACTTGATACAGATTGATCGTTCGCAAAATTAACACCTGAGACAAACACAGAAACATACGACAATCCTGCCCCTATTTTAGCTGGAATATGAACTGATTTTTGAGCGTATAAAGCTCCATACCTTAAGCCTTGTATCCCATTTATATATTTTCCATTTACATTAGGTTTTAATTCTGATAAAGAATAATAGTTGCCTCGTGAAGTCTGGAAATAACCTGTACCCCATAGTCTTTGAGTATAATGAAGCCCTGCATATGCACTTGCTGTTGTACCACCCAATCCTACTCCATACGCAAATAAAGGCATAAAACTTGTGGTTGAATTAGAACTTTCGCCTTCTACCATAACATCATTCGCCGCAGGCATTGTTACATCATCCCCCCCTGTAATGGTAAGTATTATTTCATTTTTTGGATTGACATAAGTTGTATCCATCCCATTAATATCAATATATTTTATTGGATTGTTTAACACGTATGCATACGGACTGTAATCATAATGTAGTTCCGCCAACGGGTCAACAGTCGTAAACCTCGGAATATCCAAAGCTAAATGTCTGGCAGAATAATCATACCAGTTCAGCCCGTGCATCTGATCCAGCTCCTTATTATTATATTTATACGGTTGCAAGCCCTGTTCAGAAACACTATTCTCAGCAAATGACATTCCAAACGGATAATAGTGATTCTTTTGAATCACCGTACCGCTGGCGTTTACCACAACACGGTTATTGCCTAAATGGTCATTAATGTAATAGTAATAGACGCCATTTTCTATATAACCACCGTCAATTAATATACGTTTCAAAGAACCATTCTCATAGATTGTATTACCCACATAATCGGTTGTCTTACTCTGTGTCAGAGCGCTAACTGTAACATCCGAACCAACAACAGGCGCGATATTGTAACTCGGATTCCATTTCTGTACCACTTTCAGTTTCTGACCACCTGCCGAATAGGTGTATTCGTTCCTTGCCTCTGCAACGGGACTTTTCACATCCACTATCCTCGGTAAATTTAAGGAATTATATTGGATTTGCGAAATACCTTTGTTTAAATCTGACTTCATCGCCCCGTTGGCAAAAAGGTAACAAACGTAACAACTCTTTCATCATTTTTACTTTCTCTGTTTTCCTATAGAGATAAATTTCATGAAAAATGATAACTATCTCTGCCGAACACTGGCAGGACTATAATTATTGCTACGCAACACTCAGACGAGTTGCCTGCGCAAGCGGGCGTAACCATAATACAGACTATAACTTCCTGATAAGTAAGTAACATAATGGCAAGAACGTCTACCTAAAAAGGTAACCGTTCTTTAGTCTAAAATTTTATAATCCTAATTCTCCCAGCAGGAAACACAAAGAACTATTCCTTCTTTTCCTAAATTATACATGTCGTCCGGAGAAAATTCCATATTACACTGCCCTTCATATTCATATAGCATCCATAAAGAGATATTATCCCTAGTTATTCCTATCTTTTCGAGTTTCTCATATTTACCCTCCAATATAGAAAGAAAGTATTTTATGAAAAAGATAGACTCATCATCCTTTTTTTCTACAAGTTCTATTCCCCATCCAGCAGAGAGAGCAAAATTAGATTTAATTCCTAATATAATGTCTATTTCATCATATTGTTCTTTTGGTGCATCAATTTGCAAACTATAATAATATGTCATAAACTCTATTGTAAAAAATCATTTGCATTTAATTCTGTATTGAATGTTTTTCCTTTAAATCCCGGTTTAGTGCCTTGTAACACAATTTTTCCATTAACTACAGTAATATCAGGATTATCTCCAATAACCTTAGAGAAACTCCCTTTTCCTGTTGCATTTAAGATGCTCTTTTTTATCACCTTATGGAATATTTCTTTATTCACCATTCCAAAACCTTTTATAAATATCTTAGCTAAGGCATTACCTCCACCACCTTTTTTGGCTTCCTGTACATTGTTTACTCCCGTAAGACGTCCAGAAGCATCGACAATCCAGTTATTTATTCCATCAAAATAACTATTTGGATCGAATGGAGACATGAATTCGGCTACAAATGCGGATAATTCTCCAAACTGAGCGGCATTGTAGCCTGCTTGGTACAATCCTCCACCTCTTGAACCATAGCCATACACAAATGCCCCAGCATATCCTTGACCTGTTAGTGATACTGGTTTGAAGTTAGCATCAAAAGATACTCCAACTACTGTTGCAATCCCGTTTTTATAAGAAGCATAACTTGTATGGAACTTCCCTGTCCCATCATTATATGTACCATTACCAACAAATTCTGCATCTGTCGCATGATCCCATCCTGAAAAATCATAATATTTTGCTCCACGACCCATTGAATTAAAAAATTGCTTAATTAATTCAGGATCGTTCGTACTCCAGTAATCTTCTCCATCAGGATCGAAATTCAATATTGGATTATTCCCGGCATACATGTATGGAGAATTCCATGGATAACTTTCTGCTTTGGGATCCACCATCGGCAGTACCGGAATATCAAGAGAAAGGTATCTTGCGCTGTAATCATACCAGTTCAGTCCATCTCGTGTATCCAACTCTTTGTTGTTATACTTGTATGGCTGGGCATCCTGACCCGTTGCATCCGCAAACGGCATTCCAAACGGATAATAATGCGTTTTTTGCACCACTGTGCCGCTCGCATTGGCTACTATCCGATTGTTGCCCAGATGGTCAGTCAGATAATAATAGTATGTCCCGCCTTCATAATATCCTCCATCGACTAAAATTCGTTTCAGTGTGCCATCTTCATAGATAATATTTCCTGCATAATCGGTGGTCTTTGTTATATCCAAAGCGGCGGTATTAATCGTAGAACCAATCAATGGATTTGAAGAATAACCACTATTCAACCTTTGCACAGCTTTCAGCTTCACGCCTGAAGCCGAATAGGTATATTCATTGCGTCCTTCCGCGTTCTGATTTTTCACATCCACTATCCTCGGTAAATTTAGCGAATTATATTGAATCTGTGAAATTCCTTTGTTGAAATCTTTGGTCATTGAGCCATTGGCGTTATACATATACTCTACATCCAATGTCGAATAATCCTTAAAATCCATTGACGTGTTTATCGAAACATTTACTCCCGCGTCCGAAACATTCTTCAGCTGGTTCCCCGTATAATTCAGCGTCAAATTATCCACCAAGCCGTATGATGAAGAACCCGTCCCG
>JAISKQ010000273.1 GCA_031260865.1 Prevotella sp. | reverse complement strand
GAACGGATGCGATTGGACACAGAGTCGGGGGGTATAGAGTCATCTATACGATCTGTATGTATCGTTCGGTATTCTGTACGAGAGAGTTGTGCACCCCAAAAAGGCACAGAAAACAATATAAACAATAACGTGTATGTTAAGAACTGAAATTTTCTCATCCAGAGACCTCAAACTATATAGTATTCGGATGCAAAGCTAATCAATTATACAAGAATGCGTAATATGAAAAATCAAAAAAAGCATAAATTTTTATAGTCTTAATTAAGAAATCGGCGAAAAGAATACAATCAACAATAGTAGTCAACGTATGGAAGCTAATAGCTAATTCATCTACATATATAAATTTATTGATGGATAATAACATTGAGAACAGATAAATAGTTTATCTTTATCCTATGAAATTGTTTGCAAACAATAAGGTGTTGTTCAGGTATTTGTTTATTGCCATAGCTTTAATTATAGTTTTGGTATCCCTTGCCGTATCTCATTTCCTTGTGAAAGACCTGTCGAACGAAGAACGAAATAAGATCGAGATATGGGCGGAGGCTACCAAAGAAGTGGCTACCGATACGGTAAACCTCCACATGAACCTGATTGTGCAGATACTGAAGAGCAATACCACCATTCCCGTTATATTGTATGACAAAGAAGCCGATTACTACACGGCTGCCAATATAGAACCGCCGACAAGCGATGAACAAGGTTTTCTCAGGCATAAAGCGGAATCGTTCGCGAAGAAGAACGAGCCTATCGCGATAGAAGGGCTTGACCAGTATCTTTACTACGATGACTCCTATATGCTGAAACAACTGCAACTATACCCTTATATTCAGCTCGGCGTGTTGTTTATATTTATGATTACGGCGTTTTTTGCCTTGTTCACCACCATGAGGATGGAACAGGACAGGCTTTGGGTAGGCTTATCCAAAGAAACGGCTCATCAACTCGGCACGCCTATATCTTCCCTGCTGGCTTGGATAGAATACCTGAAGTTGAAAGAAGCTGACACAGGCGTCTTGTCGGATATGGAAAAGGATGTGAACCGGCTGCAAATGATTACCGACCGCTTTTCCAAGATAGGTTCTACGCCCGCATTGGAACGGAAAGATCTTGTGGATATTGTAAAGCAATCAGTCTCTTACCTTGAAAAACGAATATCCAAAAAGGTCATATTTATCTTAAAAATGGCGGATACACCTTTATATGCCGAAGTATGCGCCCCTTTGCTTAGCTGGGTGATTGAGAACCTGACGAAGAACGCGGTTGACGCGATGGGCGGGCAAGGGACAATAACGTTTACTATAACAGAAAAAGGAAAAACGGTGGTTCTGGATATACAAGATACGGGAAAAGGACTCTCCAAATCAAAATTCCGCACAATCTTCAATCCGGGTTACACAACCAAATCGAGAGGGTGGGGGCTTGGGCTTTCGCTTGCGAAACGTATTGTCGAATCGTACCATAAAGGGCGGATATATGTGAAATCTTCGGAAATCGGTGTAGGCACAACGTTTTGTATTGAGCTAAAAAAGGTTGAATAGCGCCATAGAGGGCGGATTAACAAATAGCCGATGATTATAGCGGACGTCTCAAAAACGACAAGCCCGCCGAAAGGTGCGGCGCTATCTGCGGCCACTTGGCAGCAAAGCCAATGAGATAATACAAAGCTATGAATAACCCATAATTTTCTTATGGCGGCTATAAGCTAAAGTCTGACTGCTGACTTTTGTCCTTCTCGATATTTTTTTTCTAAAATATTTTCATTCGTAATTTACTATATTTTAAATACATATAATTTTATTAAAAATATTTCCCTTCAAAGTGTTGCAAAATCAAAATACTTGCCCTATCTTTGCATCGCATTTGAGAGAAAATGCTACTCCTAAAAGGGCGCTTAGCTCAGTTGGTTCAGAGCATCTGGTTTACACCCAGAGGGTCGGGGGTTCGAATCCCTCAGCGCCCACTTGAAGAGAAAGACTTACGAGAAATTGTGAGTCTTTTTTCTTTTATAAAGAATACTTAATTTCCGCCATCAGCAATCAGAATCCATCAACAGCTAATTATTAAAAGGTGACAAAAGTAACAACTTTCAGAAAGTAGTTTACTAGAGTTCAAGTTTACTAGAGTTCTAAAAAGTAACAAAAGTAACAGTTTTCAGAAGTCCTGTCTTTCAGACAGCGTTTGTCACTTTATTTCATTCACCGTAAGCCGTGCTTTGCTTGCATACGGTTATGAAGATGCTGCCCTTCGGGCAAGATTTCAGTCATCAATGAGTACCCAACGGCTATTAGTCAATGACTAACAGTTAATTTGTAGAAAAAGGTGACAAAAGTAACACTTTTTGTTTTTTCCTATGTTTATTTATTTGGCTTATTACTTTCAACTCAAGACCCAATACTTATAACTTCATCATTTCAAAGACCTTTTCAAGCATTGCATCGCACCGCGAATGGTTTATTATTAAAAAGAGGTGACAAAAGTAACAGTTTTCAAGTTTTCAAGATTTCAAGTTTACTAGAGTTTTAAAAAGGTGACAAAAGTAACAGTTTTTAAGTGTACTATATTTCAAGTTTACTAGCTTGTTAGAATTCTCGTGAAATAGAACTCTCGTAAACTCAAAAACTTAAAAGGTGACAAACGTGACACTTTTTAGTCAGCACAGCTTTGCACCATTCTTCTTGTACGCTTGTACGCTTGCGAGCTTGTAAACTTAAAAGGTGACAAAAGTAACACTTTTCCCATCTACTTTCTCTGTCTCTTTTTTCGTCCATTCTCTCATTTTCTCGTAACTTGTAACTCTTTACTCAAAACTTCCAACTCATATATAAGATAATTTTGTAAAAAAGAGATGACGGTTTTTAGCCGTTTGTGGACAGTAATTTGTGTTATAAAAAGTTAAAATATTTTTACTGGTATATAATCTCATCTTCGGGAAAAGGGCACGTACCGCATATATAATGTTGTGCAAAAAAGTTCTGCAAGGACGGCAATTGCATAACCGTAGGTACAGCCAGTCTGCCGACAGGCAGGCGTAGCGAAACCTGCGGTATAAGTCTGCCTCTCCGCTCTAAGGGGCTGACCAAAAAGGTTTTTTCAAGGCTTTTTTATTCGTACACCTTATCGGAGAACAAATTCAAATATTCGATTCTCAGAGACGAATGTCCGACTTTTTGGTCAGCCCTGTGTGGAGTCGGTGGTTTACTGTTTACATTCCCAAATTCACATCAAATAGCTCATGCCAAGGCAATCCTTGCTTGTTCAGTTGCTCCATAAACGGATCCGGGTCAAACTCTTCGACATTGTACACACCCGGTTTACGCCAAAGCCCTTTCATAAACATAATACCGCCTATCGTAGCGGGCACGCCCGTTGTATAACTGACCGCCTGCATACCGGTTTCCTTATATGCCGCCTCGTGCGAACAGTTATTATATACATAGTAAGTATGCTCTTTACCGTCTTTGACACCCTCGATACGGCAGCCGATAGAAGTTTCTCCCTTATAATTTTCTCCCAGTTCACCCGGATCGGGCAACACGGCTTTGAGGAATTGGATAGGAACGATTTCCACACCATTATATATAATAGGGTCGATACGCGCCATCCCAATATTCTGTATTACCCGCAAATGGGTAAGATATTCCTGACCGAAAGTCATCCAAAAGCGAGCCCTTTTCAATGTCGGGTAGTTTTTAACCAAAGACTCTAATTCTTCATGGTAAATCACATACGATTCCTTAGGGCCTATGTTGGGGTAATCCAAAGGTTTATGGATGGCATGTGGTTCGGTCTCTATCCATTTGTTGTCTTCCCAATATTTGCCTTTTTGAGTGACCTCGCGAATATTGATTTCGGGGTTGAAGTTGGTAGCGAACGCTTTCCCGTGATCGCCGGCGTTACAGTCCACTATATCCAGGTAGTGCATCTCATCGAAATGGTGTTTTGCCGCGTAGGCAGTAAACACACTCGTTACCCCCGGATCGAATCCGCAACCCAGTATAGCGGTCAAACCCGCTTCCTTGAACCGATCCCGATAAGCCCATTGCCATTTATATTCATACTTGGCTTCTTCCTTCGGCTCATAATTGGCTGTATCCAGGTAATTCACACCGCAAGCCAAACAAGCGTCCATGATTGTAAGATCCTGATATGGCAATGCCACATTGATCACAAGGTCAGGCTTAAAGGCATTGAACAGCCGCTTCAAATCCTCCACATCATCCGCGTCCACTTTGGCGGTTTGTATTTTATTACCTCCTATCGCCTTGGCTATCGCGTCACATTTCGATTTGGTGCGGCTTGCCAACATGATTTCGGTAAAGACATCCATATTCTGTGACACTTTGTGCGCCACAACGGTTCCTACTCCGCCGGCGCCAATTATTAATACTTTTCCCATCTCTTTATTTTTAACTATTTAAAATACTAAGGTTAATTTGCCCTTAAAAAAAACGAGGTCGCTTACATTTTTTTTATACAAAAATACTATTAAAAATTAATATTGTTTATATTTGTCGTCACAATTAATAGAGAAGCCTTGTACCATGTATTCACATCAGATACCATAGGCTTTTATCAGTTTACATTGGAAACTACCTATTTTAGTGTTCATGTAAGTATTTAAAGAATTATAACAAAGTAATTCTTAAAGTCTTTTGTGATACGTTTTTGTAAAGAAAAAGAGAAAACAAAATAGAAACAAACAATAAATAATAGCTTATGTCACAATTAGTCGGGCATATTTCACAGATTATCGGACCGGTAGTGGATGTATTCTTTGACACGAATAATCCGGCTCTGAATCTGCCGAATATCAATGATGCCCTTGAAATTAAAAGGTCGAATGGCAGTTCTTTGATTCTCGAAGTAAAACAACATATAGGCGAAGATACCGTGCGTACCGTTGCTATGGATAGTACCGACGGGCTTAGCCGCGGGCTTGAAGCGATTCCGCTGGGATCACCTATCAGAATGCCCATAGGCGACCAAGTAAAAGGACGTTTGATGAACGTCGTGGGCGACACTATTGATGGAATGTCATCCATCAGCAAAGAAGGCGGAGCCCCTATACACAGAGATCCTCCTAAATTTGAAGAATTACAAACAAGCCGCGAAGTATTATTCACAGGGATTAAGGTTGTGGATTTGTTAGCTCCGTATGCCAAAGGTGGTAAAGTAGGTTTGTTTGGAGGCGCGGGTGTAGGTAAGACCGTGTTGATTATGGAGCTTATCAACAATATCGCTAAAAAGCATAATGGCTATTCTGTATTTGCCGGCGTAGGAGAACGTACCCGTGAAGGGAATGACCTGTTGAGGGAAATGATAGAATCCGAAGTTATCAGATACGGCAAAGAGTTTGAGGAAAGCCTGGCAAAAGGTAACTGGGATTTGTCGAAAGTTGACCAAAAAGAACTGGAAAAATCTCAAATATCACTTGTGTTCGGACAAATGAACGAACCTCCCGGCGCCCGCGCGGACGTTGCCCTGTCGGGTTTGACCATCGCGGAATCTTTCCGTGACTCAAAAGCGGAAGGTCCGAAAGATATATTATTCTTTATAGACAATATATTCCGTTTCACACAGGCAGGCTCGGAAGTTTCGGCTCTATTGGGTCGTATGCCATCCGCTGTGGGATACCAACCGACTTTGGCGACAGAAATGGGTACGATGCAGGAACGCATCACGTCAACCAAGAACGGCTCTATCACGTCGGTGCAAGCCGTATATGTACCTGCCGACGACTTGACAGACCCGGCTCCTGCCACAACATTCTCCCACTTAGACGCCACAACGGTGCTCAACCGTAAGATTACCGAAATGGGTATTTATCCGGCTGTGGATCCGCTGGACTCTACGTCTCGAAGCCTTGACCCTATCGTTGTGGGACAGGAACACTATGATACCGCTCAACGTGTGAAACAGATACTTCAACGGAATAAAGAATTGCAGGACATCATTGCCATCCTTGGTATGGAAGAACTTTCGGATGAGGATAAGCAAACCGTAAACCGTGCCAGACGCGTTCAACGCTTCTTGTCTCAGCCATTTAATGTGGCGGAACAATTTACAGGCGTTCCCGGCGTAATTGTGGATATTCAGGACACAATCAAAGGTTTCCAAAGAATATTGGACGGAGAAGTTGACTATCTGCCGGAACAAGCGTTCCTGAATGTGGGAACAATAGAAGACGCGATAGTTAAAGGCGAGAAAATACTTGCCCAGGCGGCGGAATAAAAACAACTCGTGTTACTTGTTTATTAGTCTATTTAATTAACTCGTAACCCGTAACTTGTAAATAGAAAATGAAAGATTCAGAGCTTCAATTAAATATTATATCTCCCGATAAGAAAATATTTTCAGGGACGGTTTCTTCGGTTGTAATACCCGGTATTCAAGGTCGTTTCGGCGTATTCCCCGATCACGCGCCCTTAATTTCATCTTTGCAAGAAGGGGTGATTACCTATAATATAAAGGGTACGGAACAATCGGTGGAGGTGCAAGGCGGCGTTGCCGAAGTAATGCGGAATGTAGTAACTATTTGTGTAGTCTGAATTTATGGGGGTATTCAAATATAGGCTATTTTCAGGATTAATCGGTTACGGACTACTGGTTGGAGCTATTGTGGCGGTTATACTGCATTATTCCTTACCGGGATTTAGTTGGAACTGGTATCTGGGAATTTTCTTCTTCTTTATGGTTGTAGAACTGTTTATACTGAACCTTGTAGAAAAAAACAGCCATAGTGAAGATAAAAAACGATTGGTGAATATATACATATTGACAAAAGTTATAAAAATAATATTGTCATTGATTTTTGTCCTTATCTATTATATAATAGAAAGAACATATAATCTGAAACCATTCATCATCATTTACATAGTATTTTACTTATTGTTTTTAATTGCGGAAACGTTTTTGTTTACTAAAATTGAAAAGCATATTAAAATGAAAAATAAGAATGAATAATAGGATAAAACATACCGCACTATTGTGTTTGTTCCTTATCGGGCTTTCATTTCCCGTAAGCGCCGCGGACGCGGAACACGGTGCGAAAGAAGATAAACCGGATATCGCGGGGATGATCATGGAGCACTTGATGGATTCGTATGAATGGCATATCGCCACAAACGGCGAAACACATATTTCCATACCGTTGCCTATTATCGTATATAGTGAAAATAGCGGATTAAATGTGTTTATGTCCTCAAAGTTTCATCATGGGCATGAAGCGTATAATAATCTGTATATCGCGCCGGATGGAGACTATAAAGGCAAGATTGTGGAAAAAAACGCGGCGGATGAAGAAGTTCGCCCTTGGGATTTTTCAATTACCAAAAACACCTTGTCGCTTATCCTTAGCTGTGCGATATTGTCTATTATCATTTTATCTGTAGCTCGATGGTACAAGAAGAATTATAAAGGCAACGAATATAAGGCTCCGAAAGGATTTGTGGGCTTCATGGAGATGTTTATCATGAACATTGTAGATGATGTAATCAAACCATGTATCGGAAAGAATTATCGGAAATTTACGCCATACTTACTTACAGCTTTCTTTTTCATATTCATCAACAACCTGATGGGATTGGTTCCAATCTTCCCGGGCGGGGCAAATGTGACAGGTAATATAGCTATCACTTTTGTTTTAGCGATGTTTACATTCTTTTCCGTCAATTTGTTTGGCACAAAAGAATATTGGAAAGAAATATTTTGGCCGGAAGTGCCAACATGGCTTAAAGTTCCGGCGCCTATCATGCCGGTAATAGAAATAGTGGGTATGCTGACTAAACCATTTGCATTGATGATTCGTCTTTTTGCTAATATTTTGGCAGGGCACTCTATTGTACTTGGATTGATGAGCCTGATATTTGTAACGGCTACATTAGGAACTGTGCTATTTACTTCCATGACTTTTGTGTCAATTGTCATGACTATCTTTATGGATGTTGTGGAAATACTTGTAGCATACATTCAGGCGTATGTATTTACGATGTTATCGGCTGTATTTATTGGTTTAGCTCAGGTTGAACAGCATCATGCAGAAAAACATTAATTGGAATAAATCGAAAAAATATAATTAATTAAATAAACAACTTAAAAAAGAAAGATTATGTTATTATCAACTTTAGCAGTTTTATTGCAAGCAGTAGCCGGATCCGGTCTGGCTCAACTAGGCGCCGCGCTTGGCGCGGGTTTAGCAGCTATTGGCGCAGGTATTGGTATCGGTAGAATAGGTGGTTCGGCGATGGAAGGTATTGCTCGTCAACCCGAAGCAAGTGGAGACATCCGTATGTCAATGATTATTGCCGCCGCTCTTATCGAAGGAGTAGCTTTATTCGCGGTAGTAGTATGTTTACTTATACTCGTTTTATAATAAAAAAATAAAAAAATATGCTTTTAAAACCTGAATTTGGTCTTGTAGTATGGATGATAATATGCTTCGGCATCGTATTTATCCTATTGGCAAAATTTGGTTTTCCGGTTATTACCAAGATGGTTACAGATCGGAAAAACTACATACAGGATTCACTGGACGCTGCTCAAAAAGCAAATGAGCAGTTGGCTTCCATCAGGCAGACGAGCGATGAAATACTTTCATCGGCCAAAGCAGAGCAGGTTAAAATATTGAAAGAAACTGCTGATATCCGCGACCGTATTATTACCGAAGCGAAAGAGCAGGCAAAAAAAGCAGGCGCTAAAGAAATGGAAGAAATAAGGAAGCAAATTCAGGCGGAAAAAGATCAGGCTATACGCGACATCCGTCGTCAGGTAGCTGAACTGTCTGTTGATGTTGCCGAAAAAGTTCTTCGCGATTCTTTAAAGACCTCTAAAGAACAAATGTCAATGATTGACCGCCTGGTGGATGAGGCTATGGTTTCTAAATCTTAACTGTTATGAATGAAGGGATGATCTCTAAGCGATATGCTAAAGCTCTATTGCTATACGCGATAGACCGAAAAGCGGAAGATGCGATGTTTGCTGAAATGAAAAAATTGGCTTCGGTTTATCTCCACGAACCTCGGTTGCGTATGGCGATGGATAGTCCTATATTAAGCTCTGATGATAAGTTGGGACTTGTTAAAGCGGCCGTAGGCGGCAAACCCAACGCCGAATTTGTCAGGTTTGCGGAACTTGTCGTTAAAAACAAGCGGGAGACATATTTTCGAAATATCGCGCTATGTTATATTGATTTGTATTGTGAAGCAAAACAGATCAATATGGGTAAACTGATAACAGCGACTCCGGTGGATAGCGCCGTAGTAGAAAAGATGAAAGGCTTACTTCATAAGATTAAGCCGGGAACGCTTGACTTTGAAACAAGCGTGGATCCCGATATTGAAGGGGGATTTATTCTCTACATCGATACATACAGGATGGACGCCAGCGTTAGAAATCAGTTGAAACGGATTAAACAACAGTTTATCGTCGAAAACAGTAGGATTGGTTAATAAGCCAATATACACTAATGTGCTAATCTGCCGATGTGTATATTAGCAAATGAAGTAAAGGATTTAATAATAACTCGTTCCTTGTTACAGATTGGCTTATCCATAAGAACTTGTAACTCGTAACTTGTAACTTGTAACTGAAAAAATATGTCTGAAAATATAAAAGCAAGCGAAGTCTCCGATGTGCTGAAAATGCAACTTGAGAACATAAGTAGCCGCGTACAGTTTGACGAAGTGGGTACTGTGCTGAGTATAGGGGACGGTGTTGTTCGCATATACGGACTAAAGAATGCAAAGGCTAACGAACTTCTCGAATTTGACAATGGCATCATGGCCGTTGTGATGAACCTTGAAGAAGACAATGTAGGCGCTGTATTATTAGGACCGTCAGACCAGATAAAGGAAGGATTTTCCGTAAAGCGTACCAATAGAATCGCCTCTATTAATGTAGGTGAAGGTATGCTTGGACGTGTTATCACTCCTCTGGGTGAACCCTTGGACGGAAAGGGTCCAATCTTAGGCGAACTGCTGGAAATGCCGCTGGAACGAAAAGCTCCGGGCGTAATCTATCGTCAGCCCGTGACTCAGCCGCTTCAAACAGGATTGAAGGCTGTGGATGCTATGATTCCTATTGGTAGAGGTCAGCGTGAACTTATCATCGGCGACCGTCAAACAGGAAAAACGGCTATCGCGATTGATACCATTATCAATCAAAAAAGCAATTATGAAGCCGGAGATCCGGTCTATTGTATCTATGTGGCAATAGGGCAAAAAGCGTCAACTGTCGCCAATATAGTAGAAACATTAAAAGATAAAGGCGCGCTCGAATACACAGTCGTGGTATCCGCTACTGCCGCCGAACCGGCTGCCGTACAATATTTCGCCGCGTTTGCCGGAGCATCTATCGGTGAATATTTCCGCGACACCGGTCGTCACGCGCTCGTTGTATATGATGACCTGTCGAAACAGGCTGTCGCTTACCGTGAAGTATCTTTGATCCTTCGCCGTCCTCCCGGCCGTGAAGCTTATCCGGGTGATATTTTCTATCTGCACTCCCGTTTATTGGAACGTGCCGCCAAAATTATCAGCCAGCAGGAGGTAGCGGAACAAATGAATGATTTGCCTGCCAGCCTTAAAGGGAAAGTAAAGGCAGGAGGTTCATTAACCGCGTTGCCAATCATCGAAACACAGGCAGGCGACGTGTCAGCATACATTCCGACAAACGTTATCTCCATTACCGACGGACAGATTTTCCTTGATGTTGACTTGTTCAACTCCGGTTTGCGTCCGGCTATTGACGTAGGTATTTCCGTTTCCCGCGTAGGAGGGTCAGCTCAGGTGAAGGCAATGAAAAAAGTTGCCGGGACGTTGAAGATTGACCAAGCTCAATACAGGGAATTGGAAGCATTTACCCAATTTGGAGGTGATATGGATCCTGTGACGGCAATGACCATAGATAAAGGGAAGAAAAACACAGTATTGCTTGTCCAACCACAATATGACCCAATGCCTGTTGAAAAACAGGTCGCGATATTATATTGCGGAACAAACGGTTTACTTCGCCAAGTACCGGCGGACAAAGTACATGATTTTGAAACCGAATTTCTAAGGACATTGGAAATGCAATATCAGACTGAAGTATTTGACTTGCTGAAAAAGGGTATAATCAACGGAGACGTGGAGGATATTATCAAAAAAACAGCTAAAGATATTGCTTCTCAGTATAAAAAATAATGGATTATGGCATCTCTTAAGGAAATAAAAAATAGAATTGGCTCTGTAAAGAGCACAAAGAAGATAACTTCCGCAATGAAGATGATAGCTTCATCCAAATTGCATAAGGCTCAAAATGCGATAAATAACTTTTTGCCTTATCAGCAAAAGTTGGATACAATCTTGACTAATCTTCTTGCTTCCGACACGAGTTATGAATCTCCTTTTATTCAGAAAAGAGAAACAAAGAGAGTCGCCATAGTAGCCTTTGCTTCCAACTCCTCGCTTTGCGGAGCATATAACTCTAATGTGATAAAAGAGTTCAACGCGACGTACAATAAGAAAAGGGAAGAAGTTGGCAAAGAGAACATTGTAATATATCCTGTGGGGAAAAAACTGGCTGATGCTGTAAAAAAACAAGGTTTGAAACCTGAAGGAGATTACAGAAGCATGGCGGATAAACCTTCTTTTCAGGCGATACAGGATTTGGCTAAAGAACTGATAAGTAAATATATTGGCAATGAGTTGGATGAAGTGATACTTATCTATCATCACTTTTTTTCTATGGCGTCGCAAAAGTTGAGAAAAAACCGGTTCCTTCCTTTTGACTTGAATCATGATAAAGAAAATGAAGGGCAGGTTGAAGACTTTATGGCTGACTATATTTTGGAACCATCGAAAGATGAAATACTGGATTCTTTGATTCCGACCGTGTTGTATTCCCGTTTATACGCGGCTTTACTGGATGCGAACGCATCGGAACATGCCGCGCGAACAGTAGCTATGCAGATAGCTTCGGATAATGCGGATGAACTGGTTCAGGATTTGACTATCCAATATAATAAGTCGCGCCAACAAGCAGTAACGAACGAATTG
The DNA here is from genome assembly GCA_031260865.1 of Prevotella sp. Lineage (GTDB taxonomy): Bacteria > Bacteroidota > Bacteroidia > Bacteroidales > Dysgonomonadaceae > Dysgonomonas. Next base: position 699 of record JAISKQ010000273.1, on the reverse strand, counting down.
CTGGATATTATAGGCGGCGCTTCGGCGTTGCAAGGCTAATAAAAGCTATCTTATAGAATAAGCCGCGGACTATTAGTAGTTTGCGGCTTATTTTTTTAGCCTCCATCTAACGGAGACCCGTAAATAGTGGCGCAAAGCGATGAACGACTCATACTTTAGAAATAATCCTCCGTGTCCTCTGTGTCTGAAAACAAAAAAGGTGACAAAAGTAACAGTTTTTCAGTCAGCCGTAGTAAGTAGTTTACTAGATTTCAAGTGTATTAGAGTTCTAAAAAAGGTGACAAAAGTAACAGTTTTTGTTGCTCTTTTTTTCATTCTCCCTCTGACTCGTAACTCGTAATTTGTAACTATTTCAATATTTCAAAGATCTTTTCAATCATCGCTTCGCGCCATTCTTCTTGTAAACTTGCATGCTTGTAAACTCAAAACTTAAAAAAGTAACAAAAGTAACAGTTTTCAGTCGTCACCGCTTTGCGCCATTCCTTATTCTTCATTTCTTGTAAACTAGAACTCTCGTAAACTCAAAACTTATTACTCAAAACTTAAAACTCTTCTTCTCGTAACTCGTAACTGTTCTATATCAGGGCAAACGCACGAAAATTAAGGGCTCAATAGTTGTTTTAAATACTTCATATCATAAGCGGCTTTGAGCCTTCTCTTTTTAAGAGAGAGTTTATCGTGTTGGTCATGAATGATTTG
>JAISKQ010000272.1 GCA_031260865.1 Prevotella sp. | reverse complement strand
TTTATGATTTAACCAGCGCATATCAGTCTGTGCATGTCAACTATTGAAAGCGCCGTGTACCGAACGGTATGCACGGTGCTGTGAGAGGACGGCGGTTAGTCACCGCCTCCTACTCGATTCATGGGATAATGGAAGTAATGGGGCTCGAACCCATAGAAAAAGAGTAATAGATGAGAATTTGGGCGAATATGAATATAACGATGAGGCTCATAATTTTATTCTTAGTTATATTAGCGGTAGGCAGCAGGGAATAATACATGGTTAAAGATTCGTCTTTCGACAAAATGAAAAAATATAATAAGGTTAAAGATTGTTTTGATAGAAGTTCCCTGGAATGTAATGACGCATTTTTTGGAGCGGCTATCATCATTATTGCGTTATATTACTCAATAAATAATAATACAATAGAGAACATAAACAGCATATTTGTTACGCTTACTAAAGATGTTGCTATTTCTCTTATTGGTTTTTTGGGATTTACCGTTTCGGGTTTAGCCATTTTAACTGGCGTAATATCTCAAAAGATCGTACAAAAAGTCATAAGTGTTAATAAAAAAGAGCATCTAGAAAAGCTTTTGTTAAGCTTTTACTTTCTGGGGATTGTAACAGGAATTGTGATTATAGGTTTATTTCTTTTATATCTCTTGTCTTCCAGTAACCTTAACTATAAAATGCAATGGTTATAATTGTAGCTTTTATTTTTTCTTATTTTGTTATTTTCATTATATTTTATTCAGTAAAATTGCTTGAAAATATTTTTTATAGTTAATAAAAATGAGGCAGAGCCCAAATTAAAGAATAGTGCCAATGTGAATCAATTATACAATTTTTATAAACTAATGGCACTTGAAAAGGTTTTTTTAGAAAGAACGGATTTAGATGCGGTAAAAGAATACTGTGCTACAATCCAAGAACTAATAGACTCTTCTGCTCCAGAGGATCCGGAAGAGCTAAAAAAGAGGTTTAAAGAGCATTTTAATTTAAATACATAATACCCATAGAGACGGTCAACCCCGTCTCTTTTTTGATGTAAAGACAGCCAGATTGGAAGGTGAGGTGAACATCATAATACACCTCCTAATAAAACACCTGTCTTGGTTATGCCTTGATGGGTGTTTTATTTTTGGTAATATTGGTGTATAATAGAAGAAAAGCAAAAGGGGAAAACGTATGTATGTTGTAGGTTTTCTTTGTTACTTTGCGCCTATAGCGGCAATTATCATAATTTTAGCGATAATAAATAGGTAAAACTAAGAGGCGGGGACCCCGTCTCTTTTTTAGTACATAAAAACAACACAAGTGAGGTGGTGAGGCTTGGCAAGGGCACCAGATGAAATAAAAGAGAAAGCCAGGGAAATCTATGAGAGTGGCGTAATGCTGTAAGACATAGCAAACCAGATGGACATTCCAGAAGGTATAGTCCGGTCATGGAAGAATAGAGGGAAATGGAGTTGCGACGCAACGCAGGAAAAGGAATGCAACGTTGCAAAGAAAACGAAACACAACAAGGTAAAGAAACAGGTTGTGGCGGAAGAAGTTGAATCGGTAATGAGTAATGATGATTTGACTGATAAGCAACGGCTTTTTTGTATTTATTATAGCAAGTCATTTAATGCAACAAAATCTTACCAGAAAGCATATGGCGTAAGCTACACGGCAGCAAATGTGGAAGGGTGCAAGCTCCTGGCAAATCCCAGTGTGAGAGAAGAAATCATAAAGCTAAAGGAAATGGCATATTCAAAGATAAGGACAAAGAGGCGCTATTTATCAATGGAACGGATACGAAAGGAAAACAAAAGATTGTAATATTTGCGGGAGCTGCCAAAGAGGACAGTTTTAAGAAGATCCGTGGTAACTCCTACGGTATGTGGATTGCAACGGAGACTAACCTTCATCATGACAATACCATCAAGGAGGCATTTAAGCGACAGCTTGCGGCAAAGCGGCTGAAAGTATTCTGGGATTTGAACCCGGATAACCCCAAGGCCAATATTTACCGGGAATACATTGACAAGTATCAGGCACAGGCAGATGCCGGTGACACTCACGCCGGACAATAACGGGGCATTGAGGTATTCTGGACTGGCAGAATAAAAGTTTAATAGTCATAGCTATTGTCACTAATAATGGCGCTGAGTGTAGCATTGCTTATATACGATGCAAAAACTGCAACAGTAAAACCAGTAATTACGACAAAATAATTACAAATACGATTTTTACAAAAATCATTGTCACATACAGTAAAATTTATGGAAGCACTATCTAATATAGGATCAAGTTTAGAATGATAATAAATTTCACTGACTGGAATTGGTGTAGGCTGATCTAAACACTGTCTAAAAATTTGAAAACTATAATTATCAAAAGCGTTTGCATGTACATTTGCAGTAAATGAAAGTAAGATGTGGGGACGCTCAAATTCAGAAACATCTATTGACAATGGTGCAAGTGTTACGGTTGTGTCTGCAACGATAAAAAGAGGAAACGCAACAAAACTGAGGCTTCCGCATTTTAACTCAGTTCGGGTTGGTTTTGCTTGTTTCTTTTCGCAATAACTTATATCGTAATCGAATTTACTTATCTGGTTCATATAGGGACCCTCGCCATTCAGGAATTGAATACATTAATTGATAATATTCAAAGTGATTATCTATTGTATTATATTATGATTATTTTAAGAATGTGAGTAGTTTGGAATCCCCATATTTAGACTTTAATGTATTGACGCAAGCCTTGGATCGGGTGATTTGCCATTACGATGTGACCGGCATACCTGGGATGCATTTAAAGCTGTTCTTATAGCCCCTACTGAATATACTGGCGGAATTAGGCAAAGACAGCGAATAAGGGGTTTTAGAAGTC